>NZ_JBQEAU010000060.1:0-25862 GCF_052108595.1 Advenella sp. | reverse complement strand
CTTGGGGATGAATTTTTCGCGACGAAAACTCGCCGCCCCGTTGCCGCCCTTGCCGGCAATGACTTCGATCGTCGCTTCGTCAACGAATTTCATGATGGATTCCTGTGGCCTGTAATAAATGGAGTCGCCGTGTAAGTGCTTTATTATCATTCACGCGGGCAGGTCTGAGCATATCAGAGCGCGTTGCGGAATAAAAAATGCCGTTCACCTGGCGACAAGTGAACGGCACTGCATGATGTCCGGGGAAAGGTTTAGTCTACCTTTGTGACGGAAACAGTATGCTTGTTGAGTGCGCCTTTATGTGAAAAGGAAACACTGCCGTCTACCAGTGCGTACAGAGTGTGGTCTTTACCGATACCAACATTGGTTCCCGGGTGAAAACGTGTGCCACGCTGACGAACAATAATTGAACCGGCTGGAATAACTTCACCGCCAAAGGCTTTTACGCCCAGTCGTTTGGATTCCGAGTCGCGGCCGTTGCGGGTCGAGCCGCCGCCCTTTTTCTGTGCCATGTTTAAGCTCCTGTTGTGCTGTTAACGAACGGATCAAGCAGTGATTGCTTCGATGACGATCTGGGTGTAATTCTGGCGATGGCCTTGGTGCCGCTGATAATGCTTGCGACGGCGCATTTTGAAAATTTTCACCTTGTCGTGACGTCCATGTGCAAGAACTTTGGCTTTAACCACAGCGCCTTCGACCAGGGGTGCACCCACTTTGAGTGTTTCACCTTCGCCTACTGACAAAACTTGGTCTAGCGAGATTTCTTGCCCGATGTCTGCCGGTATCTGTTCTACCTTGAGTTTTTGACCTTCGGCAACACGATACTGCTTGCCTCCGGTTTTTATGACCGCGTACATATGGGTTAACCTCTAAAAATAAATTTGGAATTAGCATATTTCAACGCTAAGCCCGTTATTCTACTGCGAAAACCAATAAAAAGTCAAAAGAATCAATCGCTTGTTCCAATAAAGTCAGCCGGCGAGGGGGTAGGCCGGCACAAAATGTGGTATTTTTGCCGACAGATGCCAGCCCGCGACGCGATCACAATACTGCGTCGACCCAATCATTGGCAACCACAAAACCACGGTGTACTTCTGTGTACGCCCGGCCGAAAGATTCCTGCAGCAGGTGCCCGGCCCCGGGCGCGGCGAACTCCGGTCCTGCTGCAGCCTTTACCGGTACGCCGGTGTCGCTGACCGGTGCTGCGACGCCCGACGGGGCCAATGCCACGATCAACAGTCCTGGCCTCGGGCCTGTTGCTGCAGCGACGGAACAGAACCAGGCTTCAAGTTGTGCCAGAAGTGCCGTGGCCTCAAGCGTGTCGGCGACATCGATCTGTTGCGGAGACAGCCATTGCATGCGCGATAGAATGCGCCAGCGCACAATACCGGTCCCGCCTGCGCGGGTCTCGCGTGTGAGGCGCTGCGCAAAATCGGCTTGCGTCAGCCACCAGCCCCTTGGGTGCAGAGGATTGAGCATCGCCCGGGTGGCAGGTTCGGCAAGGACATAATCATCCCAGCGCTCGCCCCGCAAGGGGTAGAACAGCCAGCCCTTGACATACGCTGCGGCGGCGTCGACTAGCACGCCCAATTGCTGGGTAACCTGTGGCATTGCGGACAGCGGCAACTGTCGATCGCGCAATTTTGTGGTTTTGCGAGCCAGCGTATCGCGCTGTTGCAGGCCGACGAACCGGTCGGCGTCCTGGGTCCGGCTAGCCTGCGGCACATAAAGATAATACTTGACGGCCAATTCCCAGTGCCACACCTGATTGTTATGGCGGTCGCGCCAGATATAGTCCAGCTCGCCAACGGTTTGCCGGGCAGCGCCAAGAGCCTGGGAAACGGTGATATGGATGGGTGTGCGGTGCGCCAGCAGTTCAATGCTGCCGGCCTGCTGCAGCGCGATACGCAGCAGGGCTTCGGCATAGAGCCCAAGCCGGCGGTAGTGTGCGCCAAAGTCGCTGGAGAGGGGCTCGGGCGCATTGCCTTGGTGCTGCAGCCAGCGGTCAATCTCGCGCAGCGCGGTGGCCGGCCAGCTTGCCAGTGGCAGATCTGCAGCTGGCGCCAGCAAATCCGGAGAATGCGTCAGCCAGTGAAGATCATGCCAGGCCTGGCTACGCTGCCCGGGTTTTATCTCAGGAACGGTAGTCTGCGTTGATGCTGATGTACTCATGCGAGAAGTCGCAACTGTATACCGTTTCCGATACATTGCCGCGGCCCAGTGCTACACGCACCAGAATCTCGGGCTGCTGCATGACACGCTGCCCATCTTCTTCTAGATAGTCAGGATCGCGGCCGCCGCCGGTGGCAACCAGCACATCGTCAAGCCACAGGCGCAGGGCGGTCACATTCAGATCATCGACGCCGGCGTAACCAATGGCGGCCAGAATGCGACCCAGGTTCGGATCCGATGCGTAGAAGGCGGTTTTGACCAGCGGGGAGTGCGCGATCGCGTAGGCAATTTTCAGCGCAGTCTGGCTGCTTTCTGCCTCTTCCACCTGGATGGTGATGAATTTGGTGGCGCCTTCGGCATCACGCACGATTTTTTGTGCCAGCTCGCGGGCGACTTCAATCAGCTCTGCCTTAATGGTCTGGTAATGTGGACTTTGGGCGTCCTGTACCTGTATGCCGCTTTGACCGGTGGCGATCACGATAAATGAGTCATTGGTCGAGGTGTCGCCGTCTACCGTAATACGGTTAAAAGAACGGTTGGCAATATCCTTGACCAGCTCCTTGAGCAGTGCCGGGGCAATTTCCGCATCGGTTGCGACAAAGCCCAGCATGGTGGCCATATTTGGGCGGATCATGCCGGCGCCTTTGCTGATGCCGGTAATGCTCACTTTACGCCCGTCCAGTGTCAGTTGCCTGGAGCAGATTTTGGGCAGCGTATCGGTGGTCATGATACTGTGCGCTGCCTTGAGCCAGGCATTTTTGTCCAGGGATCGAATGCATTGCGGCAACGCTGCCGTAATCTTGTCTACCGGAAGGGGTTCAAGAATAACCCCTGTAGAAAATGGCAGGATTTCTTCTTCCAACAGGCCCAGTTCCTTGGACAGCACGCGACAGGTCTCAAAGGCACGTTCCAGGCCGTCAGCACCGGTGCCGGCATTGGCATTGCCGGTATTGATGACCAGGGCCCGCATGGCATTGCCCTTGGCCAGGCGCGATTCGCAGATCTGCACCGGGGCGGCTCTGAAACGGTTACGGGTGAAAACGCCAGCTACAGAGGTACCTGGTGTGAATTTGAATAATGTGAGATCATCGCGGCCAGGCTTTTTGATCCCGGCTTGCGCAATGCCAATTTCAACCCCTGCTACCGGATAGATAGCTGATTCGTCAGGTATATTTAAGTTTACAGCCATACAGCTTCAACACCTTTAACATATTATGGATAACCCTGAGTGTAGCGTCTTTTTTATTTCACATTGAGAAAACCGGGATATCTGAAAAAAAATCTCCGAGGGTCCGCAATGGCGTTTTTCCGACGCAAGACTTGGAAGCGGCGGCGACGGGGATGCGGCACCGGATCGATGGCGCAGGGCGCACATGCGATCTGGTGCCGGTTGTTGTTATAGCAGTGAAAATGCGCGGGCGGCTGCGTCCAGCGTTTTTTCCAAAATCTCGTCACTATGCATGGCCGAGACAAAACCGGCTTCAAAGGCCGATGGCGCCAGATGAACGCCATTGTCCAGCATGCCGTGGAAAAAGACCTTGAAGGCGTCATGGTTGACGTCGGACACCTGCGCAAAAGTGGTGGG
This sequence comes from Advenella sp., assembly GCF_052108595.1. Lineage (NCBI taxonomy): Bacteria > Pseudomonadati > Pseudomonadota > Betaproteobacteria > Burkholderiales > Alcaligenaceae > Advenella > Advenella sp. The sequence continues at coordinate 22,105 of NZ_JBQEAU010000060.1, read as the reverse complement.
AACGGTTTCGCGGAAATACAGGCCGAACATGCCACCGACCGAGTCGGCGCAGAATGCGACGCCTGCGGCCGCGGCCTTTTCCTGCAGGCCGGCAACCAGTTTGGCCGATTGTGTCTGCAGGTGTTCGTAGAAACCGGGGCGCGACAGTATTTCAAGTGTAATAAGGCCGGCGGCGACGGATACTGGGTTGCCCGACAGGGTGCCCGCCTGATAGACAGGTCCCAGTGGTGCAATCTGGTCCATGATATCGGTGCGACCGCCGAAGGCGCCCACCGGCATGCCCCCGCCAATGACTTTGGCCAGTGTCGTCAGATCGGGCGTGACGCCAGACAGGCCTTGTACTCCCTGAGGGCCAGCACGAAATCCGGTCATGACTTCGTCGAAAATCAGCAGTGCGCCATATTCCGTGCACAATGCGCGCAGGCCGGCCAGGAATCCTTCCGCCGGCTTGATCAGGTTCATATTGCCGGCTATCGGTTCCACAATAATGCAGGCAATGTCGGCGCCGAATTCGACAAATGCAGCCTTGACTGCGTCCAGGTCGTTATAGTCCAGCACCAGCGTATGGGCGACAAATTCGGCAGGGACGCCGGCAGATGTCGGGTTGCCAAAGGTCAACAGTCCGGAGCCAGCCTTGACCAGCAGGCTGTCGGCATGACCATGGTAGCAGCCTTCAAATTTGATAATCTTATTACGGCCGGTGGCGCCGCGGGCCAGGCGAATGGCGCTCATGGTCGCTTCGGTACCAGAGCTGACCAGACGGACCTTTTCAATGGAAGGAATGCGCGAAATAATGGCTTCGGCCAGCAATGACTCGGCCTCGGTCGGCGCGCCGAAAGACAGGCCTGATTCTGCGGCCCGCTGCACCGCCTGAACAACTTCCGGATGTGCATGGCCAACAATGGCCGGGCCCCACGAGCCCAGATAATCAATATACTGTTTGCCATCGGCATCCCATATATAAGCGTCTTTTGCCTTGCTGATGAAGCGCGGCGTGCCACCTACCGAGCGGAACGCCCGTACCGGCGAGTTGACGCCACCTGGAATGGATTGAAGGGCGCGTTTAAAGAGAACTTCGTTCTGGGACATAATGAAATCTTTATCTGAAAAATGAGTGAAAAGGTGGCCGGTTGTGTCAGGGCTTGTTGCGCGCGGCATGGGCGGTGACATGACCGGGCAGGAAAACGTCAATCATGACGACGGCGAGGGGCGCTTGTCAAACAGCGACGCATAGTAGGCGGCGGCGCTGCGAATGTCCGGTTCACCGAATAATCCGGTGATGACGGCGATACTGTCGGCGCCGGCTTCTACCGCCAGATGGGCATTTTTCCTGTTGATTCCGCCAATCCCGACCATTGCCGGCTTGCGCTGCGCACCCGGCGGTTTTCTGACTGCCTGAAACAGCGACAGGGGCGCATGGACCGCGTCGGGCTTGACCATGGAAGGAAAAAGGGCACCAAAGGCAATGTAATCTGCCTGGTCCTGCATGGCGGTGCCGGCCAGCTCCAGGCTGTCATAGCAGGAGACGCCGATCAGCAAGGGCGCCTGGTTCCGTTGTTGCAACTGTGCGCGAACGGTTGCGATGGCTGCATCGTTTTTACCTAAGTGAACGCCATCTGCATCCAGCTCCAGTGCCAGCTGCCAGTCATCATTGACGATAAACAACACGCCTGCCGCACGACAGATCGCCCGCAGCGACGCAGCGATATCGCGCGACTGTTCGGGCGGCATGGTTTTCTGTCGCCACTGCAGCACCCGCATGCCGCCTTCGCAGGCCAGTGCAACGGCCTGTTGCAGGCGCCCGGCGTCATGCCATTCGGGCGTAATGCCGTATAGACCGGAGGGAAACGTTTTTGCTGTCATTGCGCGGTATGCCTGAAGGGATGCAGATATCTATAGAAGTATAGCGAGAAAGCGCTGGCGGTTGTCCGCAAGCCTGTATCAGGCAGAGGATCAGGGTTTCTGCAGCCTTTGCGCAACCAGCTTGCTCATGCCCAGCTTGCGCCCGTTGGCCAGCGCCTTGTGGGCGTAGGTAATGGCCTGCTCGCAGGCTTGGGTCATCGCCTGGCCTCGCGTCAGTTCGCAGGCCAGGGCAGCGCTGATCATATCGCCGGCTTCAGATTGTCCGGCCAGCGGGAAAAAGCCAAAAGCAAGGCTGCGATCGCCGCCTTCGAGCAAGACATGCTGATGGGCGTCGTCTGGTGAAGGACAAAACAGCGCCAGGCAGGATTTTGCCCCTGCTGCCAGAATGGCTTCGAGCACCACCGGGATCGGGTTCACGTCGTCATGGTCATCTTCCGGGGCCCATAAGTTCAGGTAGCTGCAGTCGACGACAACGCAACTGGCCTGTGGAATAAGGGTTTCCCAAGTTGCCTGCAGCAAGGCCTCGATCTCGTCATCGGAGCTGTCTTCGATGACCGACGCGTATTGCGGCCCAAGATACAGAACCAGCGGGACGCTGTCATAGTCGGCGGCGATTTGCGCAATTACACTGACGTGGTCGGGGCTGTAAAGGCCGCTGGCCCGGATGGCATGAACCGGGATGTCCTCGAGCAGGCAGCGTGCCTGATTGTCCAGGATTTCGTCCGCAATGGGATGGATTTCCTCGATGACGCCGGTGTCCTGCACCATAATGGCGGTCAGCGCGGTGACCGCCTGGCAACCGAATTGCGTGGCGGTCAGGACATCGCCAGCGAGCCCGGAGCGCCCGGTTGGATCCAGATGGTTGAAAAACAGCACTGCAGGGGCATGATCAGGGGACACGAGGCGTACTAAGTGAAAAACAAAAGCGGTGAAAATTGCCGGTGCACAAAAAAGCACGGCGCGGTTTTTGGGAAAACGGACCAAAGGTATCATTTTAAATTAAAATGGGTACTAAAGCGTGCGCGAGCATGTTTTCGGGAACAAGCCCGATGGGCCGGTTCCATCCGATTCGTGAAGTTACATTTGAATGTTAGGAAATAACCGTATTATGCGTACCTGGATGTGTTTAATTTGTGGTTGGGTTTATGATGAGGAAACCGGCGTTCCTGAAGAAGGAATTGCGCCGGGTACCAAATGGGAAGACGTCCCCCCCAACTGGGTCTGTCCTGAATGCGGTGCGCGCAAGGAAGACTTTGAAATGATGGAAATCTGACGCGCATCCTCAAAAAGGAAGGACCATGACCGAACACGAAGACAAAAAAGAATCTGAATTTGTCAGTATGGCGAACCAGTTCCTCATGGCCATGCCTTCTCAAACATCCGATATTTTCGAAGGTGGCGTGGTATATGTTTGTGAACATTCCGAAGACGGTGCGCTGGGCCTGTTGCTGAACCGGCCTACTGACCTGTCGGTGGAGCAATTGCTGGAGCGGCTCGAACTGGAAGTCAATGCCGATCTGGCTGCGCAGACCGTTTTCTATGGCGGGCCTGTCCAGACTGATCGCGGTTTCGTCCTGCATCATCCGGCCGGTCATTATCGTTCCAGTGTCGTGCTGGGCGAGATGGCGCTAACAACCTCGCGCGACGTGCTGGAAGACCTGGCGCGGGGCGAAGGTCCGCAGCAAATTTTTATTACGCTGGGTTATGCCGGCTGGTCTGCGGGTCAGCTGGAGCAGGAAATTGCCGCCAATACCTGGCTCAATGTCAGCGCAGACCGCAATATCATTTTCAACAAACGACCGGCTGACCGTTATACGGCAGCACTGGCGCTGCTTGGCATCGAACCCGCAGCCTTGTCCGGTGATGCCGGACATGCCTGAAGAAACCCTGCTGGCGTTTGATGCCGGCATGAAAAAAACCGGCGTGGCCCTGGGTAATACGTTGACGCGACAGGCGCGCCCGTTGTGCATTATCCGCGAGGTGACGCGCGATGGTCGCTTTGCCCGTATTGCTGCGCTGCTGTATGAATGGCAACCCGAAAGGGTGGTGGTCGGCCTGCCGCTAACCAGCGCGGGCGACGAACAGCCTGCTTCAAAATTTGCCCGGCGCTTTGCCAACCAGTTGCACGGCCGTTTTGGCCTGCAGGTCGAGCTGGTAGACGAACGCGGTTCCAGCATGGAAGCGCAGGCGCTTCTTGGCAACAACGAAGAAGATGATGCCGTGGCGGCCGCAGTTATTCTTCAACGCTATCTGGATAGCTTAAAATAACGGCATCTTTGATAACGGCACCTTTGCTAACAGGATCGAAAAACCATGACAGGCAGCCTGCCCAGCGCCGAAGAACTTTACGCGCATCTGAAAAACGCCCTGAGCGAAAAGCTAAGGGGCACTGACCCGGCCAACACATATCTAGTAGGTATTTATTCAGGGGGCGCCTGGCTGGCACGGCGACTCTGCGGCGATCTGAATCTGCCCAATCAGCCGGGCACGCTCAATACCAGTCTGCATCGCGACGACTTCAGCCGCATTGGGCTGCATTCGCAAACTCAGCCAAGTCACGTGCCGTTCGAGGTCGAAGGCGCGCACATTTTTCTGATCGACGATATTCTCTTTACCGGCCGCACGATCCGGGCAGCGCTCAATGAGCTGTACGATTATGGCCGGCCGGCTTCGGTTCGCCTTGGCGTGTTGATCGACCGGGGGGGCCGCGAGCTGCCCATTGCGCCCGATATCTGCGGCGGCGTGCTGCCTTTACCACGCGGCAGCAATTATGTTCTGGCTGCTGATGAGGACTCCCGTTTTACCCTGGCCCTGGAAGAGGAACCCCGCCATGTTTAACCCGCAATTGAACCGGCATGGCGAGCTGACCCATCTGCTGTCCACCGAGGGGCTGCCGCGCGATATTCTGACCCATATCCTGGACACGGCCCAGACATTCGTGCCCATGGCTGAACGCGATATCAAAAAGGTGCCGCTGCTGCGCGGCAAAAGCGTCTTCAATCTGTTTTTTGAAAATTCTACCCGCACCCGTACCACATTTGAAATAGCTGCCAAGCGGCTCTCGGCCGATGTCTATAACCTGAATATCAACGTATCGTCTACCGCCAAAGGCGAGTCGCTGCTCGATACCATCAGCAATCTGACGGCCATGCAGGCCGATATCTTTGTCGTGCGGCATGAAGCCAGCGGCGCACCGTATCTGATCGCGCGCCACGTGCAGCCGCACATTCACGTCATTAACGCCGGAGATGGTCGCCACGCGCATCCTACGCAGGGCTTGCTGGATATGTACACCATCCGCCATTTCAAGAAAGATTTTTCCGGGCTGACGGTCGCCATTGTGGGCGATATTCTGCATTCCCGGGTCGCGCGGTCCGATATTCACGCACTCACCACGCTGGGCGCGGCCGAAGTGCGCGCCATCGGTCCGCTCACACTGCTGCCGGGCGGGCTTGAACAAATGGGCGTCAAGGTATTTACCGATATGCGCGAAGGCCTGCGGGACGTGGATGTGATCATGGTGCTGCGCTTGCAGAATGAGCGCATGAAGGGCGCGTTGCTGCCGTCTTCGCAGGAGTATTTCAAGCATTACGGGCTGACCCACGAAAAATTAGCCTATGCCAAACCGGATGCCATTGTCATGCACCCGGGGCCCATGAATCGCGGGGTTGAAATTGATTCTGCCGTCGCGGACGGACCACAGGCGGTTATTCTTAATCAGGTAACGTTCGGGATTGCTGTCAGAATGGCAGTCATGAGCATCGTAGCTGGAGCTTCTCAGTGAAAATAGTAATTAAAGGTGGCCGGCTGCTTGACCCGGCTTCCGGTACGGACCAGGCCGGTAATCTTTATATCGCAGCCGGACGCATAGTCGGCACGGGCCGGGAACCGGACGGATTTGAATCGGCACGCACCATCGATGCCACCGGTAAACTGGTGATTCCGGGTCTGATTGACCTTGCTGTCCGTCTGCGCGAACCCGGCTTTGAACACCGGGCAACGCTGGAGTCGGAAATGCAGGCCGCGCTCGCCGGCGGGGTGACCAGTCTGGTGTTGTCGCCCGATACCGAACCTGCACTGGATGAGCCTGGCCTGGTCGAAATGCTTAAACACCGCGCCCGCCAGTTGCATCAGGCTAATCTGTATCCCTTGGGCGCAATGACCAATCGCCTTGAAGGCAAAATCATTACCGAAATGGCCGAGCTGACCGAAGCCGGTTGCATTGCCTTTTCCCAGGCTTCACTGCCGCTGATCGATACTGGAGTCCTGCTGCGCAGCATGCAGTATGCGAAAACCTATGGCTATACCTTGTGGCTCACGCCGCTGGACGCATCCCTGTCCAAGGGAGTAGCGGCCAGCGGACCCTTTGCCTCGCGTCTGGGGCTGGTCGGCGTGCCTGAGCAGGCAGAAACGATTGCGCTGCATACCCTGTTCGAATTGCAAAAAGTTACGGGTACGCGCCTGCATATATGCCGCCTGTCGAGCGCGGCCGGGATTGCACTGGTGCGCCAGGCCAAGGCGCAGGGCCTGCCGGTTACCTGCGATGTGTCGCTCAATCATTTGCACCTGACAGACCTGGATATCGGGTTTTTCGACAGCAATTACCGGCTGGATCCGCCCTTGCGCGGCCAGCGTGATCGCGACGCGATTCGCGCCGGGCTTGCCGATGGAACGATTGATGCCGTCTGCTCGGATCATACGCCGGTGGACGACGATGGCAAGCTGATGCCCTTTGCCGAGGCCGAGGCAGGCGCCACGGGTGTGGAGTTGCTGTTCTCGCTGGTGGTCAAATGGGCGCAGGAGGAAAAGCTGCCGCTGGTACAGGCGCTGGGACTCATTACCACCGGGCCGGCCGCCATTCTGAAGGCGGGCGCACCGTCGTTGCCGGGCTGCGGTACGTTGTCTGTGGGCGCGCCGGCCGATATCGCCATTGCGGATGCCGACGCTGCCTGGACAGTCGGGCGCGATACGTTGCTTAGCCAAAGTGCGCACACGCCCTTTGTCGGTTACGAACTGCCTGGCAAAATTATCATGACGCTGGTCAGTGGTCGCAGCGTGTGGGAGTCTGTGTGATCGCGTATTTACGGTTTGTTGTCAGGGCGATCTTTCTGATTCTTCTGTTACTTTCGGGACTGCTGACGGCCGCTATCGCTTTGCCATTCATGAATCGGCCGGTGCAAGATGCCGTGACCAAAGCCTGGTCATGCTGCCTGATGCTGGTTTGTGGCGTCAAAGTGGTGCGTCATGGCACACCGATCAAGAGCGGCCCGGTCTTGTGGGTTGCCAATCATGTGTCGTGGATTGATATTTTTATTCTGAACAGCTGGCGGGCGACGTCGTTTATCGCCAAACAGGAAATCCGCAGATGGCCGGTGATCGGCTGGCTGGTGGCCAGGGTGGGCACGGTGTTTATCGAACGAGGGCAGCGTCAGGCCATCGGTCGTGTCAGTGACAATATGAAGAGGCTGTTCGAGCGCAATATCTGCGTTGGCTTGTTTCCCGAGGGCACGACCTCCGATGGCCTGGACGTCAAGCCATTTAGCACAAGTCTGTTCGAGCCCGCCATGCGTGCCCATGTGGCGATTCAACCGGTCGCATTGGTGTTTTGGTATGAAGGTCAGCGCAGCGGGAAAATGGCTTTTATCGGCGACCAGACTCTAATTGGCAATATCTGGGTTCTGCTCAGTGCAAGCCACGTCTGCGTTGAAGTTTATTGCCTGCCTGCGGTCACGCAAAATGGTCAGCCATCGGAGCTGGGGCGCGCCGAGTTGGCGGCAAAAGTGCGTGACGCCATTCGGGCCAGGGTGGTTCAGGACTGAACGGTTACTGTCGGCTCTGGCAGGGTTGGGTCAGGCCCCTGCCGGTCCCGGCAGAACCGCTGCATTTGCCGCTTGCATGCTTTATTGCTTGCCGTGCTGTTTGCAGTCTATCTGGATGAGCTTGCGATCGCTCAGGCGCAGCGCGGTCAGTTTTCCGCCCCACACGCAGCCGGTGTCCAGGGCCAGCAGATTCTTGCGAATCAGCAGGCCCAGTGTTGACCAATGTCCGAAGATGATAGGGATATCGGCCGTTTTTCGGTCAGGCACGTCAAACCAGGGCACCAGCCCCGGATGGCCATCGGGCGCGTCCTTGGATGCAAAATCCATTTCGCCCTGCATTGTGCACAGTCGCATACGGGTAAAGGCGTTGATAATCACCCGCAGCCGTTTTGCGCCCGATAGCTTGTCCTTCCACTGGACGGGCTCATTTCCGTACATTTTTTGCAGGTTCTTTTTCCATTTGTCGCTGATCAGCGCCTGATGCGCCTCTTCGGCCAGCGCCAGGGTCTTGTCCAGATCCCATTTGGCCATGACGCCGGCATGAACCATCAAATGCCCTGCCTCGTAATGGGCCAGCGGGCGATGTCGCAGCCAGTCAATCAAATCGTTGACATGCTTGTCCTTGAGAATCGCGTCGAATGTGTCTGATTTGTTCTCATTGCGTATGCCGGCATGGACGGCAAGCATATGCAGATCATGGTTGCCCAGAATGCTGACGGCGCGATCGCCCAGCTTGATAATGCGCTTTAACGTACGCAACGACTGCGGCCCGCGGTTGATCAGGTCGCCGGCAAACCAGAGCCGGCAGTCGGGATCTTCCTGAATCAATGGATGGTCAAGCAGTTCGTCCAGCGCACCACAACAACCCTGTAAATCTCCTATAGCCCAAATATTCATTACGTCGCAGCCTTCCCCGACAGTGGTGCACGTTGCATGCGCGGGGTCCGCCGGGCTTCCATGAGGTAGAGCGCAAGCATGGCGATCAGCATCGCGATCGTATTGGGCGTAAGCGCGGTAAACCAGGGGGGCAGATTCTTCAACATGCCCACATTCAATGCAAGCTGGTTGATCATATAGAATGCAACGCCCAATAAAATGCCCAGAAACACCTTGCCGCCCACACCGCCCTTGCGTGTTTGCATGAATCCGATAGGTGCGGCAATGGTAATCATGACCAGCAACGTGAACGGATAGCTCAGTTTGCGCCACAACGCCACAACCTGACGGTTTGTCTGCAACTTGTTCTCTTCCAGGTATGAAATGTAATCAAGCAGCGAAATCGTCGACATGCGGTCCGGTTGCATCTGGCCGGCCAGCAGGCGATTGGGGGTAAGCGTCGTTGTCAGTTCCAGCGTTGGCAACACCGTGCGCCTGGCAACATCGGCGACCGGCTTGTTGGGGTCGGCCAGGGCGGATTTGGCATCGATCAGGCTGGTGATGTGTACTACATCGGTCAGGGTGAGGGTGTTCTGGCTGAAGTGTCCGGTTTTTGCATGATCAAGAGAAATAAACCGGCTCTCGTCTGCGTTGTACGTGATGATGCGAATGTCCTGTACGCTGCCCTGGTCGCGAAGTTGTGCAATGTTGATGGTGCGGATATTGCCGTGGTCATCGGGTTCGCGAAACCAGTGGCCCGAATTCATCTGTCCGCCGCTGGCTTTGCCCAGGTACTTCAGGCTGGCTTCGCTGGTCATGAGTTCGGCACGAGGCGTAACAAATTCCGACAGTACGAATGCGCCTAGCATCAGCGGAATGGTAATGGTCCAGAGCATGAGCAGCAACGAAATGCTGCTGACACCCGAAACGCGTAGTATCACCAGTTCGTTGCGCTGCGCCAGGCTGGCCAGCGCCAGCACCGACCCGATCAGCAGCCCGATGGGCAACAGATCATACAGACGCGTTGGCAATTGCAATACCTGCAAATACAACAGCGAGAACAGCGGAAACTGATCGCTGATGCTGTCCAGTTCGTCTATCAGGGCAAAAAAGGTGAACAGGCCCACGAGCGCCACCAGTACAGCCACGGTGGAGCGGTAGATTTCTGTCCCTATATATTTTCTTGCTGTGCGCATGTGTCTTATTAGTGTCCAGTCAGACGCAGGAAAGTGTTGCGGCTGGCCTCAGAATCGTTGATTTTACTGTTGTTTGCAGGTCGATTCCAGCATAACAGCTTCTCGCCGATAAATTTGCAGGCCCTATTGCAGACCTTGCAAATGCTGTTGATCCAGCACTCATGTCTGGGGCATCGGTCGTATCCCCGATGTCGTTCTCCTGTATTTTAGCGTTGATTGCCGTGCGATAAAGTAACTGGTTGGTAACCGGGGATGCTGTCATTGCGTTTAGGTGATGACGGTCGACGGCCTGCCTCGGTTCCGCTTTATTCAGGCAGGATTGCGCTGCGCATGCGGGCAGAAATTGTCCGGCCGCGCGATTGCACATAGCGCGATTGCAGGTTCTTTCCATAGACCCTTGGATTGGGCAGAATGGCTGCCAGGCGCGCGGCCTGAAAAGTCGACAGACGCGCTGCATCCACGTTGAAATAGTGGCGGGCAGCAGCCTGGGCGCCGAAGATGCCGTTGCCGTATTCCACAACATTCAAATACAGTTCCAGAATTCGCCGCTTGGACATGATCGCTTCTATCATATAGGTAATGACCAGTTCCTGGCCCTTGCGAATATAGGTGCGATCGGCCGATAAAAACAGGTTCTTTGCAAGTTGCTGCGTGAGCGTGGAGCCACCGCGGCGGCGATTGCGGCCGGCTTGCTCCTGCCGTTCGTTATAGCGCCAGGCCTTGCGGATTGCCTCCCATTCAACGCCGGAGTGTTCGGTAAAGCGGGCGTCCTCGGCGGCAATGACCGCCTTTTTCAGGGCAGGACTGATTGCCTCATAGGGTGTCCATTCATATTGAATGCTCACTGGCCGATCCAGGGCCGCCAGACGGCTGGCCTGTTCGCGCATATAGGCACTGCCGCCGGGATTGAAGACGCTGTACCAGAGTACCCAGGCGAACAGATAGATCTGATACAGCAGAATGACCGCAATCAGCAGGGCAACAAGATCGACCATTGAGCGAGCTATCGACTGCGCGCGCACGCGCTCGGCGATACCGATAACAATCTGGCTGGCGATGCGTCCGACTGCCTCGAGCATCAGACCGACCCCGTCAGTTCCATGCGCAGCGCAGTGAGAGCCGACGCAGCATCGGGCTCAATCTGGTTCCAGATGCGAAAACTCTCGGCGCCCTGGTAGACCAGCATGCCCAGGCCGTCTGATGTATAGCAGGCGCTGGCGTTGCGCGCCTGCTGCAGAAACGGCGTGTCGCCGTCTGCGGTATAGAGCATATCGTAGGCCACGGCGTCGGCGCGAAACAGGCTGTCAGGCAGGGGCAATGTCTGGCCCGACAGGCTGCTGGCGGTGGCATTTATGATAATGTCCCAAGTGCCCTGCAGCAAGGAAAATGCCGAGGCCGTTACCTGTGCGTGCGGGCCCGATAGCGCCGTAGCCTGTGCGGCCAACGCATGGGCTTTTTCTTCAGTACGGTTCACAATGTGCAGATGTGCGCATCCGGCCTGCAACAACGCAGGCATGACGCCGCGCGTTGCCCCGCCGGCTCCGATCAATAGAATACGACTGTCACGCAGCGTGATGTGCTGGCGCAGCATGTCATTGACCAGCCCGACGCCATCGGTATTGCAGGCGTGTATGTTGCCATTTTCCTGCCACAGGGTGTTGGCCGAACCGGCCGCCCTGGCGCGATCGGAGATACGAGGTTCGGCCAGTGCGTAGGCTTGTTCCTTGAAAGGCAACGTAATGTTCAGACCACAGCCGCCGGAGACAAAGAACTGCTTCACGTGATCGCTAAAATGCGCCGGTTCTACGCATTGCTTGCTGTACTCGATCTGCAGGCCGGTCTGCAGGGCAAACAGGGCGTGCAGGCGTGGCGACAGGCTGTGTTTGATCGGGTTGCCAAGAACTGCGAATGTGCGTGGTGTGTTCATGATGCAGTTGCCTCTGCGTCCGGTTGCACGAGCCCGGCATATTCGGCGTCAATATGCAGTGACAGCTCATCGGTGCCGCGTACATTAATGACAATACGATCATTGCGTTCAAGCTCTGGTACCCCGTTCACTTCGATAACAAGCGGGATTTCTTCGAGACGAACCAGATTGTCGCGGATGAAGGTGCCATGAAGCCTGGTACGTGACTGCTGGGTCAGCCAGCGCAGACACCAATAGCGCTCCAGCCGGTTCTGGAATTCGTGCCAGAGCATGTACTGGGAGTCGAAGGCGCCGATGATGGCGTACAGATCGGCGTCTTTGGGTTTGAACGGTGCCACCAGGCGTGCCGATACGCCGTGTTCGGCGGCGGCAAGAATTTGGCGCTGGTTCACCAGATCGACATAGCGGCGCAGTGGCGACGTGGCCCAGGCATACTGGGGAACGCCGATAGATTCATGCGGCAATGGATGGGTAGACATGCGCGCGCGCCCCATCTGTTGGGATCGATACACGCCGGGCAGGCCGTGCTCGTTGAGATATCCACCCCACTGCGTGTTGGCAAGTATCATGTACTCGGCAACGATTTGATCGAGCGGCGCATTGCGCTGTCGCGGAATAAGCTCGATGACCGAATCGGGATCATCGGCAGGCCCGTGCAGGCGGAACGTGTATTCCGTGCGGTTGTTGTTTTCCGGTTTGCCGCGCATCTGTTCGCGCGCAGCCTTCAGGTGCTGTCCCAGCTTCCATAGTGGCCGGAATAACTCGGCGTAGGGCAGGCTAGCCGCCTGGTCTTCGAGCGCTTCGCGGGTAACCTGCGTCACCAAATCGTCGATACGCAGGTTTTCACAAATCGTGATGGTTTCAGCGCGCGTGACAGTTTCCTGTATTTCACCTGTAGCGATATTGGCTGTGACGTACAGGGACAGGGCAGGCACCCGCTTGCCGGCATCCAGCGAGAACATGCTGATCAGCGTGTCGCTTTGCATGGGAATCTTATCCCCCGGCATGTATAGCGTAGACATGCGACTGCGGGCCAGTTTGTCCAGGTCCGAATCACGCGTGACCACCAGCGCCGGAGCAGCAATATGCACGCCAATCCGGTACAGATCGCCTTCAATATGTGTCGCCGACAGCGCATCGTCAATCTCGGTCGTGCTGATGTCATCAATGGAGTAGGCCACAACGTCGCCGGACGGCAACTCTGGTATTGGCGGGATGTCCAGCTCGGGCACTGCCGTTCCCTTGGGAAAGTGCTGTTTGAGAAATCTTTCCATATGCACGGCTAGCGCATGCGGATATACGCCCAGCTCCAGCAACAGGGTTTCAGCAGTCTTGCCACTTTCGGTCAGCGCCTTCTCGAAGGCTTTCCACTGCAGCGTGTTTTTGTCCGGGCGAATCAGGAATGTGCGGGCGGCTTCGCGCAAGTCGTCGGGCAGCGTGCCGGCCAGCATGGCATCGGTCCAGGCCTGCTGCTGTTCGGCCTGACGCTGTTTCTTTTCCAGGGCAGCCAGTGCCGCCTGCAAAATATCGGCAGGCGCTGCCTTGTAATGACCTTTGCCCTTGCGGTGAAAGTAGGCTGGCGCGCTATGCAGGCGCAGCAAAATCGCCGTTTTTTCGGTAATGGACGGTTCGTGTCCGACATAATCGCGAGCCAGATCCTGGGCCGAAAATTCATCTTGCGGAGCGCATTCCCACAGAAATTGCAGATCGAGCTCTTCGCCCATCGCCCGTGCCTGTTCGAGCATGGCTTGTGGCTCAATACCATCGAAGGTAAAGATGACTGCGTTGCGCTTGATTTTGCTGCGTTTACCGCTGACCGACTCGACCTGTAGCGTCGAATCGGCTTCGGAATGAATTTTTTCAGCCTTGAAGCTGCCGTCGTCTTCAAAAACCACGTACATGAATATGAGTTCCTACTTAGAGGCGGTGAAATCGAGAATGGCAGGGAGATAGCGTTCAAACATGGAAAATGCGTGATCCCCTCCCTGTATCAGTGTGAGGCGTGCGCCATCGTAGCGTTGGGTCATTTCCTGCCAGTCCAGCACTTCGTCTCCGGTACAGGCCAGCAGATAATAGTGTTGCATGTCGGTCAGAACGGGCCGATACAGGCTGGCCAGCGCCTGAACGGACGCCGCCGTAAATGAAAAAGACCCATCACTATGAAATTTTGTGGTGTGGCCTAGCTGGGTGGACAGGTCACGTACTGCGTATATTGCCGGATTGATCAGGACTGCCTTGCAGTTCAATTCCTCCTTTAGCCAGGTGGCATAGTAGCCGCCAAGCGAAGAACCGATCACTGTCAGATTTTGCATATTCCCGGACGGGCACAGCTGCTTTGCATGTGCCATGGCCAATGCAATGGCGGCATGAGGATCATCCGGCAGATCGGGCGCGGCCAGTTCATGGGTGCGACCAGCGGCAGTCATCGCTTGCTGCAATTGCTGCGATTTGGCAGAAAGAGAAGACGAACGAAACCCGTGCAGATAGAGAATCATGAGACCGTTTGCGTCGCTGTCTGCTGCAGGGCTTGCAGCAGTTTTTCGTGGATGCCGCCAAAACCGCCGTTGCTCATGACCAGAATCACGTCATCGGGCTGAGCCTGCTTGCTGACCTCTTGAACCAGCAGATCCAGGTCGTTGAAGCCCTGGGCGGGTACGGTGCTGTTGCCGAATACTTCGGCCGGGTCCCAGCCAAGCGCATGTTTACCGGTTTTGGCGCCGAAACAGTAGATACGGTCGGCTAGGGCCAGGGCCTGTGGCAATCTTGCGGCCATCGTGCCCAGTTTCATGGTGTTGGAGCGGGGTTCGAGTATGGCAAGAATGCGGCGCGGTCCAACCTGCTTGCGCAAGCCGTCCAGGGTGGTCTCAATGGCGGTGGTGTGATGGGCAAAATCGTCAAAAACCTGGATCCCATTGACGGTCCCGCGCAGCTCCATGCGGCGACGGATGCCGGAAAACCGCGACAGCGCTGCAATGGCGGCGGCCACCGGCACATTCACATGGCTGGCCGCAGCAATGGCAGACAGCGCATTATTGGCATTGTGCACGCCCGTGAGCGACCAGCTGACCTGTCCTTGGGGTTTGCCGTCATACAGGACGGTAAACCTGCTCATGTCGGCCTGGTCCGTTTCGAAGGTCCAGCGCCCGCCGGGGCCGAACTGATCCTCTTGTGACCAGCAGCCACGCTGCATCACCCGCGCGAGCGCCTGGTCCTGTGGCGGATAGATAATGCAACCGCTTTGCGGTACGGTCCTGACCAAATGATGAAATTGCGTTTCGATGGCGGCAAGATCAGGGAAGATGTCGGCGTGATCGTACTCAAGATTGTTCAGGATCGCCGTGCGGGCATGATAGTGCACAAATTTTGAACGCTTGTCGAAAAAAGCCGTATCGTATTCGTCGGCCTCAATGACAAAATAGCGTTGCGCCTGGTCGTAACGGGCTGAAATACCCAAATTGGTAGCAATGCCCCCAATCAGAAAGTTGGGTTGCAGGCCGGCATCCTGCAGGATCCAGGCCAGCATGGAGCTGGTCGTGGTTTTGCCATGCGTGCCTGCCACGGCAAGCACGTGCTGGTGCTGCAGGACATGATCTCCCAGCCATTGGGGCCCGGACACATACGGCAGCCCCTGGTCAAGAATCGCTTCCATCAGGGGGTTGCCACGCGTGACAACGTTGCCGATCACAAAAAGATCGGGCCTGATGCCTGTCTGGGCGGCATCGAACCCTTCGATCAGCTCGATACCCTGTTCCTGCAATTGTGTACTCATGGGAGGGTACACGCCAGTATCGCAGCCCGTGACCTGGTGCCCGGCCGCGCGCGCAATCAGGGCCAGACCGCCCATAAACGTGCCACAAATGCCCAAGATATGTAAATGCATAAATTTCTCCTGAGCGGTATTTTAAGCGGAATCAGCCACATCGCGGCCATTGCACCGCTCAGTAGGTAGAATTAGCAATACGTATGTCATACAGTTGCTGTTACAGGATGCGTTGTTTCCGATAGCGGAACCTGCCACTGGCCCCGCTCCTGCCCGAGCACGCTGTTATTTTCATACAACGTTTAAAACATGATGGGTAATACAGAATGAATCGTAGACAGTTAGTTGGGGCAGGCGTGGCCCTTCCCTTTTTGTTAATGACCCGACCGGCCTGGGCCAAGGCGAAACTGAATGAAGACGTGTCGGCCGTGGACGAGGCGGCGCTCAACGAACTGCTGGGCCTGTCGCTGCCCAATCTGGGTGGTACGACGGTATCGTTGCGGGATGCCATCGACGGCCAACTGACCATTATCAATTTCTGGGCCTCATGGTGCGCCCCCTGTGTCAGGGAAATGCCTGCGCTGGACGCGCTGCATAAAAAACAGCAGTCGGTCAATGTCGTGGGCATCGGGCTTGATACTGTCGCCAATATTGAAGCATTTGCACGTAAAACGCCGGTATCTTACCCTTTACTGACGGCAGGGGCAGGTAAAATCAGTCTTATGCGCAAGTTGGGCAACCCCAAGGGAGGGCTGCCATTTACACTGGTGCTCGATAGTAAGGGCAATCCACTGGCCACGATCCTGGGTGAAATAGAGATGGAAGGCCTGGCTGCGTTCGCGCGTAGGCATGCGTGAGTCGGCGCCAGACCTGCGGATTGGTAGATTTTAATAGACAAAAGCGTGAAATTGCCGTTAAATACGAGTTTATTTGCTTATAGACTGGCGCTCAATGACGCAAAAGGTACTGGTTCTCAATGGTCCTAATCTGAATCTGCTGGGTACGCGCGAACCGGATGTCTACGGTCGGCAGACACTGCAGGACATTCATGACGCATTAATGCTTGCTGCAAGCGAAGCCGGCGTGCAATGCGAATGTTTCCAGAGCAACCATGAAGGCGAGCTGGTCGAAAAAATCCAGTCTGCGCGTAACAATACCGCGTTCATCGTCATCAATGCTGCAGCGTATACGCACACCAGTGTCGCCTTGCGCGATGCCCTTGGCGCCGTAGCCATTCCATTCATAGAGGTACATATTTCCAATGTACATCAGCGCGAATCCTTCCGGCATCACTCCTATCTGGCAGACAAGGCGGTTGGGGTCATCTGCGGGCTTGGTGCCGATGGTTATATGGCCGCCTTGCAATACGCGATAAAACATCATTTAAAACAGGCCCGGAAAACGGCGTCTGTCTGACAATCAACTCGAAGCATGGAATTAATATGGATCTCAGAAAACTGAAAACGTTAATAGATCTGGTTGCCGAATCAGGCATCGCAGAACTTGAAATCACCGAAGGTGAAGGCAAGGTCCGCATTGTCAAGTTCTCCCAGACGCTGCAACCGGTAGCCCCGGCCCAGCCACAGCCGGCTCCTGCAGCTGCCGCGGCTCCCGCCGCCGCGCCTGCTGCACCGGCAGCACCCACCGGCCACATTGTCAAGTCTCCTATGGTTGGCACTTTTTATCGGGCGCCCAACCCAAGTTCGCCCCCATTTGTTGAAGTGGGCGCCACGGTTGCCGAAGGCGATGCGCTGTGCATTATTGAAGCCATGAAACTGCTCAATGAAATCGAAGCGGACAAATCCGGTGTAATCCGGGAAATTCTGGTTGAGAATGGCGAACCCGTTGAGTTTGGCCAACCACTTTTCGTGATTGCGTGAGTATGTTTGAAAAAATCCTGATTGCAAACCGGGGTGAAATTGCCCTGCGTATCCAGCGCGCCTGCCGCGAATTGGGTATCAAAACGGTGGTCGTGCATTCTGAAGCCGACCGCGATGCCAAATATGTACGCCTGGCCGATGAGTCGGTATGTATCGGCCCAGCGCCGGCTCAGCAGAGTTATCTGCATATGCCGGCCATTATTTCTGCTGCAGAAGTCACCGATGCCGAGGCGATCCACCCGGGCTATGGTTTCCTGGCAGAAAATGCGGATTTCGCCGAACGCGTTGAGCGCTCCGGTTTTGTGTTCATTGGCCCTCGTCCCGAAACCATTCGCATCATGGGTGACAAGGTCAGTGCCAAGCAGGCCATGATCGCTGCCGGCGTACCGGTAGTGCCTGGCTCCGAAGGCGCATTGCCCGACGACCCGGCCGTCCTGCTGGAAACGGCCCGCAAGGTGGGCTATCCGGTCATCATCAAGGCAGCCGGTGGTGGTGGCGGACGCGGCATGCGCGTGGTTCACACCGAAGCCGCCCTGGTGAGCGCTGTGAATCTGACCAAGGCAGAAGCACAGGCAGCATTCAATAATCCCGAAGTGTACATGGAGAAGTATCTTGAAAATCCACGGCACGTTGAGATCCAGATCCTTGCCGATGGCAAGAAAGACGCTGTCTGGCTGGGTGAGCGCGATTGCTCAATGCAGCGTCGCCACCAGAAAGTAATTGAAGAGGCGCCGGCGCCCGGCATTCCGCGCAAGCTGATCGAACGCATTGGCGAGCGCTGCGCCGAAGCCTGCCGCAAAATGGGTTACCGTGGTGCGGGCACCTTCGAATTCTTATACGAAAACGACGAATTCTATTTCATTGAAATGAATACCCGCATTCAGGTTGAGCACACTGTGACCGAATGCATCACCGGCATCGATCTGGTCCAGCAGCAGATCTTTATTGCTGCAGGCGAGCCGTTCAAGCTGCGCCAGCGTGACATTACCTTTAAAGGGCATGCCATCGAGTGCCGTATCAATGCCGAAGATCCCTATACCTTCATGCCGTCGCCCGGCCTGATCACCAACTGGCATGTGCCCGGCGGACCAGGTGTTCGCATCGATTCACATGTGTTCAATGGCTATCGGGTACCCCCAAATTATGATTCCATGATCGCCAAACTCATTACTTTCGGCGATACGCGTGATCAGGCCATCGCCCGCATGAACCTGGCCCTGTCTGAAATGGTCGTGGAAGGTATTCAAACCAACATTGCACTGCATCGCGAACTCATGACCGATGCACGTTTTGTCGAGGGTGGAACCAGTATCCATTATCTGGAACACAAACTCGAACAACGAGCAAAATAATCGTGTCAGCAGAAAAGGTCTTCGGACCTTTTTTTGCAACGACGCAAGAGGATAGGCCATGCGGGAACTTGTTTTATCATGCTCGGAAGACCGGGCGGAAGCGCTGTCGGACATATTGCTCGAACTCGGCGTGCTGTCGGTGTCTGTCGAGGACGCCGACTCGGGCACCGAGCGCGAAACGCCGCTTTTCGGAGAACCCGGCGGCGAGCCCGATGTCCAGGCCTGGAATCACAATCGTGTTGTTGCGCTTTTGCCCGATGACATCGCGCTCGAAACTTTGCTGCAAGCGCTGGCGCAGCAAAGCGGCGAAGACTATGCCGGCTCGGCTGTCGTGCGTGAAGTCGCCGACACCGATTGGGTGAGGCTGACGCAATCGCAGTTTGCGCCCATTAGCATTACCGATCAGATCTGGATCGTGCCCAGCTGGCATCGTGAAAATCCCGAGGTGCCCAACGCCGACGGGCAGGGCCACCCCATTCTGATCGAATTGGATCCCGGGCTGGCATTTGGCACCGGCAGTCATCCAACCACACATTTATGTGCGCAGTGGCTCGCGGTCAATCTGCAGAGCCAGCAAACGGTGCTCGATTACGGTTGTGGTTCCGGTATTCTTGCCATCATTGCAGCCAAACTCGGCGCCCGTGATGTTGTCGGCGTCGACATTGATGAGCAGGCGGTACAGTCTACTGAGTACAATGCGCAGAACAACAGGGTACAGGTTAAAGCATGTCTGCCCGATGGGCTGCAGGCCGGAACCTTTGATATCGTGGTGGCCAATATTCTGTCAAATCCGTTGAAAGTACTTGCGCCCATGTTGTGTGGCCGCGTGGCGCCGGCGGGCCGGCTTATTCTGTCGGGTGTCCTGGAGCGCCAGGCGCAAGAGGTTGCCGCTGCCTATGCGCCATGGATCGACATGTCGGTCTGGCGCAGCCATGAGGGATGGGTATGCCTGGCCGGCACCCGCAAGCAGACCTGAGAGACTTGTATGAAAACGCGTTGTCCAGATTGCAGTACCAGCTTTGATGTGACGCCGGCGCAGTTGAATGTGCGTAACGGCAAGGTGCGTTGCGGCGTTTGCTCCACCGTTTTCAATGCTTTCGATCACGCAGTGCAAGAAGAGCCTGATTTTCCGGTATTGCGAGCTGACAAGGCGCACGACGATGCATTCTCTGTCCGTCATGAGCCAGGGTCGGTATACCATACTCCTGCGCGCGCCGGCGATCGCCCGGGACGTCCCGCCGTGTCGACGGGGCGATATCATGAAGCTGCAGCAGGCCCGCACGCGGGTCAGGCGACTGAGCCGATGCTGGACGATGAGGATGATGAGGGCCTTGAGGATGACGGGCCCGCCCCGCGAACAGGCCGGGCGCAGGACACCGACCGGGGGGCTGGCGAGCGTTTTGTGGTGGGCGCGCCAAGCCTGTCGGGCAGCGGCGCATATTATCAGGATAAACGGGGGCCAGCGCCCCAGGTTCATGTGGAAGGCCAGTATCGCCGACGCGTTCAGCGCGACACTGAGTACGATGATCCCGAGCGCAGCAGCGGCAGTGGCCTGATCTGGTTTCTAGCCGTGTTGTTTGCCCTGATTGTTCTGTTCGCCCAGGGCGCCATTGTGTTTCGCAACCAGATTGTCAGTGTGGCGCCAACCTTGCGACCCAAGCTCGTACAGTTGTGCAGTTTTGTTGGTTGTCAGGTCGGCTATACGCGCTCCGTACGGCATCTGGCCATTATGAAGCCGGCCTTGCGTCAGGTGAGCACGCCGTCGGCTACGCCCGAAACCCGGGCATTCAGTCTGCATGCCGTCATCAAAAACAACGATACGATCGCCCAGCCGTTGCCGTCGCTGGTGCTGAGCCTGAAGGATGCGTCCGAATCCGTTTCTGCCCGCCGCATCATCAAACCGCAAGAGTATCTGTTGCCCGAAGCGCAAAAGCGCGCTTTCCAGCCAAATGACGAAATTGCCATTAATTTACCTGTACAGGTCAGTCGTACAGATGTGGCCGGTTTCGAATTGAGTTTGTTTTATCCCTGAAGGTTTTTCAATGAATAATGCAGTTCTTATTTGCGGTTCGGTGGCATTTGACACCATCACGACCTTCGAAGGTCATTTCAAGGATCATATCCTGCCGGGCAATATCAAGTCATTGAGCGTGTCCTTCTTTGTACCCACGATGCGCAAAGAATTTGGCGGTTGCGCGGGCAACATTGCCTATAACCTCAGGTTGCTGGGCGGCAATCCGGTGCCTGTGGCAACGGTAGGGCCCGATGCAAGTGATTATCTGGCGCGCATGAGCAGCCAGGGTATCGATACCCGTCTGGTGCGTGTGCTGGATGATATGTTTACGCCGCAATGCCATATCACCACCGATCTGGATGGTAACCAGATCGCGGCGTTCCACCCTGGCGCCATGACGCGCTCCACTGAAAATGATGTAAGCGGCGAGTCTGCGGCCTGGGGTATTGTTGCGCCAGATGCCAAGGACGGGATGTTCAAGCATGCCCGCGCCATGCAGGCGGCAAAGGTTCCGTTTATTTTCGACCTGGGCCAGGCCATGCCCCTGTTTGATCGCCAGGACCTGGAAGACATGCATGCACTGGCAGATGTCTGGACCTTCAACGACTACGAGGCATCCGTGGTTGAGCAGCGCATGGAAAAGTCTGTCGATGAGCTGGCTGATGGGTTGCGGGCGATCATTGTGACACGCGGTGCCGAAGGGGCGACGCTGTACGAAAACGGCAGCCAGCGCGCCATCGCGCCTTGCAAGGCGGTCGCCGTCAACGACCCCACCGGGTGTGGCGACGCGCACCGGGGCGGTTTGCTGTATGGGCTGACTCTGGGCTGGTCATTTGAAGACGCCTGCAAACTGGGTAGTATCATGGGCGCCATCAAAATTGCCTCCCAGGGGCCGCAGAACCACAGTCCATCAAGGGATGAGATTTCGAGCCTGCTGGATACGGCCTATGGCCTGCAACTGCCCGTGAGCACGCGCTGATAAAAAAATGCCAGCCCAGTATAACCGGGCTGGCAGTGCATATATTGGCCGACTGGGTCTTAAAAAGGCATTAGGCTGGCAAGCGCGATTTGCAATACTTGCAGAATAAGAATCAGCACCAGCGGTGAAAAATCGATCATTCCCGTGCGGGGCATAAAGCGGCGGATGGGATCGAGCAGCGGGGCCAGCAGCGTATTGAGCACCGGCATTACCGGCTGCATGGGGTTTATCCAGGACAGGATTGCCTGAAAAATACATACCCAGGTGGCCAGGCTTAGCGCCCATTTGACCGTCATCAACAAAGCAACAACTGGCAGGCGCAGTAACAGGCCGTCTGCAAATCCAAAACCACTCACCGACATCATCAGCAGCAATTCGACTGCCGCGCAAATAAACGCCATCAGTAAAGAGGCGCTATCGATCTTGTTTCCCGTTGGCA
>NZ_JBQEAU010000059.1:0-25924 GCF_052108595.1 Advenella sp. | reverse complement strand
TAGGACCATGAATCCCGCAGCGTAACACAGCGGTTCAATACCGGGTTTTCTGGCGTAGAGTCTTTGGAATCTGCCACAAAATAGCCCAGCCGCTCAAATTGCCAGCGGGCGCCGGGTGTGGCGGTAAAGCCCGGTTCTAGCCAGGCGCTGACCCGCTGCATCGAGTCGGGATTCAGGAAATCAAGGAAATTCTTTTCTCCGCTGTCGGGAGACGGGTCGGTGAAGAGCCGGTCGTAGAGCATGACCGTGGCCGGTACGGCATGGGCCGCACTGATCCAGGTAATATTGCCTTTGACCTTGACGCTGTCGGCGCCCGGCGTACCACTCTTGGTGTCGGGAAGATATTCGGCATAAACATGCGTAATGGTGCCGGCCTCGTCCTTGTCAAAGCCGGTACATTTGATCACATAAGCATATTTGAGCCTGACGGTATTGCCGGGGAACAGGCGGAAATATTTTTTGGGTGGTTCTTCGCGGAAATCGTCGCGTTCTATCAGCAATTCGCGCGAAAAGGGGAACTGGCGCCGGCCGGCCTGCGCATCGTGCGGGTTGCGCGGGGCGCTGCACGCCTCGGTCTGCCCTTCGGGATAATTGGTGATAATGAGCTTGATCGGATCGAGCACGGCCACACTGCGATCGGCAATCGGATCCAGGTCATCGCGCAGCGCCTGTTCAAGCAGACTATAGTCAATCCGCGAGTCGGACTTGGATACGCCCAGGCGATCGCAGAAAAGCTTGAGGGCAGACGGCGTATAGCCACGGCGACGCAGTCCGGTAAGGGTGGGCATGCGCGGATCATCCCATCCGGTGACATGACCCTCGCGCACCAGTTGCAGCAGTTTGCGCTTGCTGGTCACGACATGCTTGAGGTTGAGACGGGCAAATTCATATTGGCGGGGCAGCGGGTCGCGCAATTGACCCAGTTCCATCAGTCGGGCCAGCACCCAGTCGTAGAACGGCCGCTGGTCCTCGAACTCAAGGGTACAGATGCTGTGGGTGATGCCTTCGAGCGCATCCTCTATCGGATGGGCGTAAGTGTACATAGGGTAGATGCACCAATCGTTACTGGTGCGGTGATGCACCGCATGGCGAATGCGATATAGCACCGGGTCCCGCATATTGATATTGGGCGAGGCCATGTCCACTTTGGCGCGCAGAGCCAGGCTGCCGTCGGGGTGCTTGCCCGCTTTCATTTCACGCAGCAGGGTCAGCGATGACTCGGCCGAACGATCACGCCAGGGCGAATTGACGCCTGCAGAGGTAAGCGTGCCGCGGTTGAGCCGGATCTGTTCAGGCGACTGTTCATCGACATAAGCATAACCGCCCTTGATCAGCGCTTCGGCGAAATCGTACATATAGCCAAAGTAGTCGCTGGCAAAATAGCGGTTTTCCTCGCCATCGGGACCTTTGGTGGTAAAACCCAGCCACTCGAGCGTGTCGTCAATGGCATCCACATATTCCTGCTCTTCTTTTTCAGGATTGGTGTCGTCAAAGCGCAAATGGCAGATGCCGCCATAGTCGCGCGCCAGCCCGAAATTCAGGCAGATGCTTTTGGCGTGTCCAATATGCAGGTAGCCATTGGGTTCGGGCGGAAAACGGGTGCGGATGCGGGCCGGATCTTTCGGTGCATTCTGCAAAACCGAGGCAGGGCCGGGTTCGCCGGCCCATCTTTTTGATTGATAGCGGTCGTTGCTCAGATCGTTTTCAATGATGGTTCGCAAAAAATTGGCGGCAGGAAGCTCTGGCGTTGAGGCGGACATATTTTAAAATTTCAATAAATCGATAATATCGACCATTTTGCCATGTTCAGCGGTTAGACTCATGGGAATCGCTCAACTGCCCCGAAATTTAAACTGCTATCGAGAATGTGGGATATTTCATCATTACAGCTGGCAAAACTGCAGTTTTTCAGTTCGCTGTCCTTTTTTGCCGTTTTCGGTCTGAGCACGGTCGTTTTAGGCTGGTTGCTGCTGTTCTGCAAAGGCATGACGCATCGCAAGTCTGCCGACGGGCGCTGGATGGATATGTACCGATTCTGGGTGCGTATTTTCGCGCTTTCGATGACCGTATCGCTGCTTGGCATGATGTTCCTCCTGATTCTGTCCGGCGCCTTATGGCCCAATCTGTTCGTGCGGCTGGGGCCCGTCAGTGGTCCACTTATCGTCCTGATCGCCGCAATTACGTTCGTTATCAAACTGTTCGTGACGGACGTCATGCTGTATCGTCAGGGGACACTTTCATCCTGGCTACATAGCATTTTTGTATTGCTGGCCGCGCTTGGCCTGACCGTGATTGCCGTGTTGTTGATCTGCTTTCAGAGCTGGCTGCATTTTCCGGCCGGACTGGCGCCTGACACCATCCCGCTTACCCTGATCGACTGGCGTGTGTTTATTGTGCAGGCCCAGGCCTGGCATCGCGTCGCATTCATGATCGCACTGGGCTGCCTGGGCGTCGGTGGACTGATGGTATCGATCAGCGCCAGCGAGGCCCTGACCAAACCCTTGAATGCAGCCGAACAGCTGGGATTCAGAATAGGCACCGGGTTGACGACCCTGGGGCTGGGTATGCTGGCCGCCATCGGCGCTGTTTTTCAAACCGAACTGTTCCGGCAGGCAGCGCCGCTGCCGATAATCGGGCTTTGGGCGCAAAAACTTGTGCTCGGCGTACTCTTACTGCTTGCCCTGGTGTCTTTGATCCAGTGGTGCTGGTATCTGAAGCGGCGCAGCGATTTTGGCAAACTGCCGCGCTGGCTGCAGCATGTGCTGGTATGGGTCGGTCCTGCGAGCTGGCTGGCACTGTGGCTGACGCATATCCTGCTGTCGCTGCGCGATGGTCAGTATTTCGTACATGGACTGGTGACCTACGCCGAAGCGTTCAGCCGTGGGCAGGGCGTAGTGCTGATCAGCGCTGTCACCGTGTTCATGTGGCTGTTGTTTGCCGTGATTGTGGCCGGTTTCATTTTCCTGGTGCGCCGCGCCGCTCGCTATGGTGTCGTGCCCGTGCGTAAAATCCGGAGAACGGCATGATCGATACACTGGCGGGTTCTTTGGGACTCAATAGCTACGATCCGGGCTTCTGGATGCCGCTGCTTTGTTTTACTGTATTTCTTGGTGTGTCCATCGCCGCGGCCGTCCTGGACGGATTCGATTTGGGCGTTGGGATGCTGATGCCGTTTGCTACGCCGGAGCAGCGGGCCAGGATGTTCACATTCCTCGGGCCATGGCGCGATATGAACGTCTTCTGGATTTTCTTCGGTTGTGCCATCCTGCTGTCGGCCTTTCCCAAGGCATGGGCGTATGTGAGTGGCGCCTTGTATTTGCCGTTGATGTTGCTGGGTGCTGGCGCCTTACTGCGTGGCGTGGCCTATGAGTTTCGTCTGCGTGCGCTGGCAGGTGGTCGTTCCGTGTTTGCCGCCGCCTTTGCCATTGGCTCGTTGCTGACTGCTTTCGGACAGGGACTGGTGCTTGGCCGTATCGCCGTCAATTTTGGCACCGAGCCCGGCAGCCAATTGTTTGCTGTATTCATTGCGCTGTGTACCGTGGCGACATTCGTGCTGCTGGGCGCCACCTGGCTGCTTATGCGAGTCGAAGATGATCTGCAATTGCAGGCCCGGGGATGGGTGCGCCGGGCTTCGCGCCTGACCGCTGCGGGCGTGGTGGCCGTGTCTGTGGCGCTGGGCATGGTCAACGGCGGGGTGTTTTTCAAGTGGACCGAAACAACCCGGCTGCCGGTGGTGCTGATCGGCTGGTTTGCCTTGCTTGCCATGTTCGTGCTGATCGAACTGGTGGTGCGCAAGGTGCAGCGCGTGCGAATCCTTATCTGGCTGCCATTCATTCTCACGGTTCTGATTGTTCTGAGCGTGATCGTCGGACTGGTATTCAGTATTTTCCCGTTTTTTGTATTGGATGAACTGACAATTTGGGAAAGTGTGACCGGCCTGGGAACCACCCGTTTGCTGGTAGCAGCCTTTGCGTTGTTCCTGGTGGTGGTGCCGCTGGTCACGCTGTGGTATTACCGGGATATGCTGGGCAAGGAGCGCAAGGCCAAAGATGTGTCGTTTATGAAGCGGGCGGATTAACCCGGGGCAGGGTCACCGTCACCAGCAGGCCGCCGCTGTCGCTGCTGTCCAGTGTCAGCCTGCCGTTATGCGCACTGACGATGGTTTCTGCCAGGGATAGCCCCAGACCGACGCTTCCGGTCATGGTCCGGGCTGAATCCAGACGCGAAAACGCGCGTAGCGCTTCCGAGCGGCGTTCTGCCGGAATCCCGTCGCCATGATCGGCGACCGAAAGCATCGCCTGCTCGTCGGTCAGCGTCAGATAGACATCTACCGGCGGACGGCCATGCTTGAGCGCGTTGCTGATCAGATTGTCCAGAACGCGTCCCAAAGATAAGGTATCGGCACTGACATAGGCTGTCTTGGCAGGCAGTGGACGCAGATGCACGGGGCTGCCAGCATCGTTCCAGGAAGCGACGCGCTCCTCAACCCAATCGCAGATATTGACGGGCTGGAACTTATAGGTGGCCAGGTCCGATCCCCGCACATAGCTGATGAACTGATCAATCATGTCCTGCATTTCATGCACGTCGTTGCGCATGCCGTCCTTGAACGTCATGTCATCAGTCAGCTCTACGCGCAGTCGCATGCGCGCCAGCGGGCTTTTCAGATCATGGGGCAGCCCGGCCAGCAGGGTTTGCTGTACGGCCTTGGACTCTTCCAGCGCGTCCAGCATGGCGTTGAAGCGTTCGCCGAGCTGACGGGTTTCGGTCGGACCGGCCGGGGTGACGCGTTCCGGCCGTCCTTGCGCCAGTTTGTCTGCGGCCAGGGTGAGACGGGTCAGCGGCCGGGTGATATGCCAGGCGAATCCGGCGGCCAGAATCAATAGCAGGCCGGTCAGGCTCAGCCAGGCGATGGTAATCGCATGCATGTTTGGCGGCTGGATACGGTCCAGCGGAATAACCAGCCATTCGCGGATGAATTGCGTACCGTCATCGTCCGATTGCAGCGAGATGAACATGCGCGGTGTAGGACCGCGTGTCAGGCCGACACGTGTGCCGTCGTCCAGCTCCATATTGAGCCGTTTGACGATTTTCAGGATGTCGCTGCTGGGCTGCTGGGCAAGGCGCGATGGCCCTGGGGTCGGCTTCTGGGCAGCCTGGCGACGGGCGCGCTCCACTTCACGGGCGGCCTCTGGCACAGGGGGGGGGGGTGGTGCGATGGGATTGTCGAGTGTGCCACCGCGGCGTCGCCGATTGGCATAGGGGTCGGCGCGCGAAAGCAGGTACCAGCGTTTTTGGGATGCCTCGATAATGAAATCGGCGCGGCGGTTTTCAGGAATCTGCGATACGGCTGAGCGTAGCGTACGGATGGTGGTAGACAGGTAATTGACAACGATATCTTCCAGGAAACGTTCCTTGATATAATTGCCGACTGTGAAGCTGCCAAGCTGCACCAGAATCACAGTGCCAAGAATGAAGAGGATCATCTGCAGCCGCAAGGAGCGCGGCCACAGCGAAGGTTTTATCATGCGTCAGGAGAGAATCGGTAGCCAATGCCCCAGACAGTCTGAATCCAGCGCGGGTCTTTGGGATCGTCTTCGACGGCGCGACGCAGACGCAGAATGGCGATATCAATGGCGCGGTCATTGCGTTCGCCTTCGTCGTCATCGCGTGCCAGTGCAAGCAGACGTTCACGGGACAACGGTTTGCCAGAGTTTTTGACCAGGGCTTCGAGCAGATTGATTTCACCCCCGGTCAGCTTGACCTGAACATTGTCTTTGAACAACTGGCGCCGGGCCGGATCAAAGGTAAAGGGGCCGAAATGCACCGGTGTTTCCTTGACCAACGCCGAGGCGCCTTTTTTACGCCGCAGTACGGTTTCAATACGTGCCAGCAGTTCGCGCGGGTCAAAGGGTTTGCCAAGATAGTCGTCGGCGCCGGATTCGAGACCGATAATGTGATCTGCCGTTTCGTCCTTGGCTGTGAGCAGAATGACCGGAATGTCTTCATTCTGGGCACGCAGCCTGCGGCAGGTTTCCACACCGTCGCCACCGGGCAGCATGCGGTCCAGCACGATCAGGTCAGGTGAGAATTTGGTTATACGCTGGGTAATATCACTGGCGTCGGGTGCAAGCAGGGTATCGTAACCGTGACGGTTCAGATATTCCGCGAGAAGCTGGCGCAGGGCAGGATCGTCATCGACGACGAGAATTTTTATCAGTTGCTTGTCCATAGTGCCTCATCTTGCCAAAGGGTGGAAAGGAGCGCAAGCGGCCGAAATACAATGAAATCAGAAAGATCGGCGGTTTGCTCAGTGCATTAGCGGCTGACCTGGAAAGTGCGTGTGGTTAAAACCTTTCCGGTTGCCACATCTGTGATTTTAACCGTAACCCGGCGAGCAGTCATTGTGGGGGGGATTTCCAGTGTTCCGGCTGCCTGCTGGAAATCGGCTACGTCAAGCATGATCGGATCCAGTTCGGCGGTACCGGAACGGCCATTGCGGTAGCGGCCATTGACTGCAAATTCGATGGACGCCTGGAGATCGGGATCCTGTTCATTTTTCTTCATGAGCAGCATGCTGTAGTCAAGCTTGCCCATCGGGCCGCTGAATTCGCCAACGCGAATACCAAGTGCACTCCCGCTTGGGTCTGCCGGAATGACTTTTTTGAGCAGCGTCAGATTGTTGGCCAGATCTTTGACCTGGCTTTGGGCGTTGTTCAGTGCTTCGGTCTGCGATTCCAACTGCGACTGGAGAGCGTTGCGTTGCTGTGTGACCGATTCCAGTTGTGATTGCAACTGCTGGCGATCGGTCGAGAGCGACGAAACTTCGCTCGTCAGTTTATTGGATTCGTCCAGGCTCAGGCGCTTGGGGCCGTAATTGGTCTGCAAAAACCAGTAGCCGCCGGCGCCAATGATAACGCCGGTAAAGAGGATGCCCACCCATGGTGGCATGCGGCGATGACGACGACGGCTGCTTGTTTCAAAAACAGAAGGCTTGAAGGTGGCTCTTTTGGAAGATCCAAACATGGGTGTTTCATCCGAATATCAACAGTACTGTATTGTACATTTTCCACTGACAATTTAGCAGACGGTGCGCAGTTGCCGGTCAAGTTCGGCCAGACGTGCAGGCGTGCCGACATCGGTCCAGTTGCCGGTGTAATGATAGCCTTCGACCGAACGGGTCGCCATCGCCATGCGCAGCAGCGGCGCCAGCGGCGCCGGTTGTCCATTGTCGATATTGCGGAACAGGCTGGGGTGAAATACGCCTATACCGGCGTAGGTCAGGGCGGCGTCGCCGTTCTGACGGGGGCTCAGATAGCCTTGCGTATCCAGGCGGAAGTCGCCTTCGGGATGATGCTCGGGATTATCCACCATCAGAAGCCACGCCTGGGTCGGAGAGTCGTGCAGTCTGTTGACCACGCTGACGGCCTGTATGGGGTTCCAGTCGCACCAGACATCGCCGTTGATCACCAGAAACGGTTGATCGCCCAGCAGCGGCAGGGCATGGGCGATGCCGCCGGCGGTTTCCAGCGCGGTGGTTTCACGGGAGTACTGGATCGCCACGTCAAACTGGCTGCCATCGCCCAGTTCGGCTTCCAGGCGTTCGCCCAGCCAGGCATGGTTGATGACGATATCGGTGATGCCGACGGCCGCCAGGCGTTCCAGATGGTGAACAATCAGCGGCTTGTCGTTGACGGGCAGCAGGGGCTTGGGCAGGGTATCGGTCAGCGGGCGCATGCGTTCGCCGCGTCCTGCCGCAAGAATCATGGTTTGAATCAAAATGTATATCCTACTTTCGTTTCGATGTTGTCCAGGCGGTCCAGCAGCCTTAGCAGCGGACGGAAGGTACTGTAGCGGGCGGCGACCTGACGTACGTAGGCATTGACCCGCGGTATATGCTGCTGGTAATGGGATTTCCCGTCGCGAATCGAGAGTCGGGCAAAAACGCCCAGGATGCGTAAATTGCGCTGCAATCCCATCCATTCGTAGTCAACGTGGAAGTCGGCGAAGTCTGCGGGAACCGGAATGCCGGCCTTTTTGGCCTGTTCCCAGTAACGGATGGCCCAGTCCAGTTGCCGGGGTTCTTCCCAGGTGGTACGTGCATCCATGACCAGCGACACCAGATCGTAGGAAACAGGACCGCACACGGCATCTTGAAAATCAATGATGCCCGGGCCGGCGCCGTTTTCCGGATGGTCGTTGATCATCAAGTTTGGTGAATGGAAATCGCGGTGGACAAAGCAGATCGCCTGCCGGGCATTATGCGCCGACAGGTTATCGAAAATCGTGTCCAGCGCCGCGCGTTCCTGATCGGATAGTTCGATGTTGCAGTGGCGCGCCACATACCAGTCGGGAAACAGGGACAGTTCTTCGCGCAGCTTGACGCTGTCGTAGGAGGGGAGTTGATCAGACGGCACCTGCTGCATCCTGACCAGCGCCTGTAGCGCGCTTAGGTAGTGCGCCTGCAGGGTCGCGTCATCCATCCCGTTCACAATGCGCTGGTAATAGGTATCGTGGCCCAGATCGCTCAACAGCAGCAGGCCCTGGTCGAGCTGCGCCTCCAGAATTTTCGGCACGTTCAGTCCCGCCTGATCCAGGCGCGTGGCAATATCCACAAACGGGCGGCAGTCCTCATGGGCCGGAGGGGCATCCATGATGATCAGGCTGTCCGAGTCCGTATCCACCCGGAAGTACCGGCGAAAGCTGGCGTCGCTGGATGCAGGGCGCAGGCTGTCGGTGCGA
Organism: Advenella sp.; assembly: GCF_052108595.1. Lineage (NCBI taxonomy): Bacteria > Pseudomonadati > Pseudomonadota > Betaproteobacteria > Burkholderiales > Alcaligenaceae > Advenella > Advenella sp. The sequence continues at coordinate 17,182 of NZ_JBQEAU010000059.1, read as the reverse complement.
ATGCCGTATTTTGCTGCAATCGGGGCCAGCCAGGTCTGCACCAGTGCGTAGCGGGTATCGTTCACAGAGGTATCGGTCATGGCTTCTGGGGAACTGCCGGAGGAAGGGGAAGGAGCTGCGGACGTCGTCATGAATGCTTGTCGTGAAAAAGGTATGTGATATCAGTGGGTTGGGCCCGATTCTGATTTTTATTTCGGTAAATCGGGCGGGCATTGCCGTTGCCTGCACTAGATAACTATAATAACGGGCTAATGTAAAAACTGCAGGTTACCGATATTTTATGCGGTATCCTCTGGTTTGTCCTGCATCATTAGGGAGTCTGACAAGACCCGATCGCCTGGCGATGCATGTTGCAGTATGCTTTTCCCGTCTCAGTCCCGGGAAACAGGGTAACAGGACAGGTTTCTTCAATTATTTCCGGTAAAAAGCACAGTGCGAAAGATCTGTCACCTATTTCTTCTGACCGTATCCCCGATTGCTTTTGCCCAGACCGGTGTTTCGGTGCCCGGAGTGGGCCAGACATCTGCGCCACGGCTGTATGTATCGCCGATGCTCACCAGTCCGGCGCTCAACAACGATGAGATCGTCACGTTCACCGATAGCGCACGTGCGGACATCACCAACAACACCAATACCATTACTCTGGATGGCAAGTCGCAGATCCGCCGGCCTGATGCCATTCTGAAGGCCGATACCATCAACTATGACCGAAGCACCGGCACGGTAACAGCACTTGGCAATGCCCGTCTGTTTCGCGACGGCAATCTGATCACCGGCCCGGGACTGCGCTATAACATCGACAAGGTGAACGGCACCATTACGTCGCCGGTATACAGTCTGGCCACCGGTGGCCAGGGCCAGGCCAGCCAGGCCAATATCATTGACGACAATCATGTCAACCTGAAGGATGCGACGTACAGCGGCTGCAACTGCGACGAGCCGTTCTGGCAGATCCGTTCGAGCAACGTCGATCTGTATAACGATGAGAACGAAGGGATCGCCGAAGACGGCACGTTGTATATCAAAGGCGTGCCGGTGATGTGGTCGCCGTATCTGACCTTCCCGATCCGGGCAGAGAAAAAAACCGGTTTTCTGACGCCGACTTACGGCATGACCTCGCGCAGTGGTCTGGATCTTTCTGTCCCGTATTTCATCAACCTGGCGCCACAGTATGATTTGACGCTGACCCCGCGTTACCTCAGCAAACGCGGTGCGCAGCTGGGCGCAGAGTTCCGTTATCTGCAGCCGAATTATTCCGGTACGATGACCGGTGCCTATATGCACAGGGACAACGAGCTGGATCGGTCCCGCTGGATGTTTTCCTGGCGGCACCTGCAATCGCTCGGGTCCGTGCTGGGGCTCAATTTTAATCTATCGGTAGACTGGAACGCCGTCTCTGATGATGATTACTACCGTGACTTTACGGATATGACTACCATCACCCAGGCGGACAAGACCTATCTGAACCGTAATGTCACGCTCGGATTTTCTGGTTACAAATATTGGGATGGTTATCTGCAGATCCAGAAATACCAGACATTGCAGGACGCCACGACGACCGACATTTATGGCCAGTACGAGAAAGTGCCGGAATTGCGGGTCCATGGCGCGCGTTTTGATTGGCATGGCCTGGATATGGAAACCACTAATACGCTGACGCGATTTGAATATCCCACGTATTTTGGCTCCAAACTGAGCGATGAGATCATTGATCAGACAGAAGGGCATTTGCGTCCGGATGGAACGCGCTTTATGTCGTATTCCACCTTAAGCTACCCGATTGTCAGGCCCGGCTGGTACATCACTCCCAAAATCGGCCTGCATGCTTCCCAATACGAAACCGACTGGTATACGCGTTATGGCCAGCATTCGTTCTTCAGCCAAAGCGGCAACCAGCGGCGTTCGGTATCTCGCGTACTGCCCATTGTGTCCCTGGATGCCGGCATGACGTTCGAGCGTGACACCACGCTTTTCGGTTATCCGTCTACACAGACCCTGGAGCCGAGGCTCTATTATCTGTACATTCCTTATCAGGACCAGAGCGATATCCCCGTTTTTGACACTGATGTGAGTCAGTTCGGATTTGCCAGCGCCTTTTCGGAAAACCGCTATAACGGGGGATGGGATCGAATCAATAACGCCAATCAGGTTACACTGGGTTTGACTTCGCGCTGGTTTGACCGGGACACCGGCTTTCAACGCCTTGCATTGCAAGTGGCGCAGCGCGTGTATTTTGATTCGCAACGCGTAACCCTGCCGTTTGAATCTCCGCGTATTGGCACCAAGTCTGACTGGATTTTCGGCGCCGAAGCGGCGCTGACCAATAAATTTACGACCCAGGCTGCCTTGCAGATCGACCCGTATCAGGGCAAGACAACCCAGGTCTATGCTGCAGCAAAATGGACGCCCAAGCGGCTGACAACGCTCTCGCTTTCCTACCGTTACCAGCGGGATCCGTATGCGGATGAAGAGCGCAACGATATCAACCAGGGCAATCCGCTGTCCTACCAGTTGCAGGGCAAGGAAACAGTCAGCTTTGCCGGCCAGTGGCCCTTTACCAGCAAGCTGTACGGTGTGGGCAGGGTTGATTATTCCCTCAAGGAAAGCCGTGTCACCCAGCATATTCTGGGTGTCGAGTATAAAGGCGACTGCTGCTGGACCGGGCGAGTTGTTTTGAAACGTTACGCCGTTTCGAAACAGGATTCGAATTCTGCTATATTCTTTCAGTTGGAATTGGCAGGGTTGGGCTCGGTCGGGAAAGATCCTATGGACTTGTTAAGACAGAATGTGCCCGGATACGAAAGTGTCAACACCCCCGTTCCGGCCAGGACATCATTTGAAAGGTATGAATAATGCGTAAATTGGGTTTCATGCGAACAGCAGTTGCTCTCGCCATCCCCGCTATTTTTATTGTTGTGCCGCCGGTCGCGCAGGCGCAGCAGGCAAAAAAAACCGGGGCTTCACAGCAGCGTACGCCAGGGCAGTTCGCTGATGGTATTGCGGCCGTGGTCAATAATGAAATCATTACCATGCGCGAGTTGCAGCAAAGGATGGCCAGCAATCGCGTGACCACCGGCGGTCAGAACCAGGCCCAGCAGACGGTATTGCAGGCGATGATTGACGAAAAACTCATGCGTCAGGATGCCGAGCAATATGGCATCAAGATTACTGATGCACAATTGTCGCAGGCCATGGCCAATATTGCTCAGCGCAACAACCTATCGCCCGAAAAGTTGCGGCCGGCGATCGAGCAGATGGGCTTGAACTGGAATGACTATATTCGTAATCTTCGTAATGAAATGGTTATGGAAGAGTTGCGCACCCAGATTATCCAGAGTCGTGTCAATGTGAACGAATCCGATATTGATGCGTTTCTGAAACAGAATCCGACAGGTATTTTGCCTGGCCGGGAAGCCGAAAGGCAAAATCAGCCCAAGCCGCCACCGCAAAAGCAAGTGGTGGTCGAGCGCTCGTTTGTTCCCAAGGCGGTTGCCCTGCAGCATATTTATATTCGCGTGCCCGATAACTCGCCAGAGGATGTCGTTGCCGCCGCGCGCAAGAAAGCAGATGCGGCGATGGCAAAGCTGCGCCGCGGGTCTAGCTTTGAAAGCGTCGCCAAGGAATATTCCGACGGTCCCGAAGCGGCATCCGGCGGTAACCTGGGTATCCGCATGTTCGAAGACTGGCCATCGCTGTTTGTGAGCGTCACGAAAAAAGTATCGGATGGACGAACCACCGGCGTTTTCAAGGCGCCCAATGGTTTTCACATTCTCAAGGTAGTAGAGCGTCGTGGTCTGGTCCAGGAAAACAAGCGGGTCGTGACCGTGCAGCCGCCGGCGCCGCCACCGCCACCGGTACCCCCTATTGAAAAGATGGCCAAGCAGCAGGGACCGGTGAACATTACCGAGAGCAAGGTCAAACATATTCTGGTCAAAATTACGCCGGTCTTCTCCGATCAGCAGGCCCGTGCAAAAATCAATGACGTTCGCAATCAGATCGAAGGCGGCATGTCATTTGATGATGCGGCCAAGAAATTCTCGCAGGACACTTCAGCGCCACTGGGCGGGGAAATCGGCTGGATTCCGCCAGGCGTTTCCGATCCTGCGTTCGAGAAGGCCATGGGCGCCCTGCAACCCGGTCAGCTTAGTGCGCCCGTGCGTTCGCAGTTTGGCTGGCATCTGATCATGGTCGAGGATCGTCGCAGCTCGGACAAAAAGCCCGAAATCCGCCGTAACCTGGCGCGTCAATCGCTTTTCCAGAAACGTGCTGAACCTGTCTATGAAGACTGGCTGCAACAGTTGCGTGCCAAAGCGTATATTGACAACCGTCTGACGCAACAGAAAAGTAAGCCCTAGAGCAGAATAAGAATGGCAGTCCATCAGGCCCGCAAGCGTTTCGGTCAGAATTTCCTGACCGATGAAAGTGTGATCGAATCCATTGTGCGGGCGGTCAGCCCTGCGCGAGACGAAACGGTTATCGAAATCGGACCGGGCCTGTCTGCGCTCACCGGGCCGTTGCATGACCGCGTTGCGCATCTGGATGTGATCGAGATTGATCGCGATCTGGCTGCGCGCCTGCGCAAGCGCTTTGCCCCGGAGCGGCTGACGGTGCATGAGGCCGACGCCCTGAAGGTGGATTTTGCCGCTTTCGGCAAGGACCTGCGCATTGTCGGCAATCTTCCCTACAATATTTCCAGCCCATTGCTATTTCATCTGGTCGCGTTTGCCGATCATGTTCGCGATCAGCATTTCATGCTGCAGAAAGAAGTCATCGCGCGCATGGTGGCCCTTCCAGGTGAGGGCGATTACGGCAGGCTTTCGGTCATGCTGCAGGTGCGCTACGATATGCAGCATCTGTTTGATGTGCCGCCCGAAGCATTTGACCCGCCGCCCAAGGTAACCTCGGCTATCGTGCGCATGGTGCCTTTGCCGCAAACGCGCGCGCAGGCAAAAAGTGAACGCGCCTTCTCTCAGGTGGTGGCGCGGGCGTTTTCACAACGGCGAAAAATGTTGCGACGGGTGTTGGCAGACTGGCAGATAGACTGGGTTCAGGTTAATATCAAAGAGACCGCCAGGGCAGAAGAACTGTCGGTGGCCGACTATATCCGCCTGGCTGATTATCTGGTTGAGCAGGGCGTACTGGCCTGACAACCCGTGTCGCAGGACGCAACCTGTTGAGCCATAGATCTGCACCGTTGCCGATCTGCAGCCACAAGGGCTGATCTGACTTTTCAATTGTTTACAGCATTGCTTAGCGACATTGCGCAGCGATATCGTTCTGCTGCGTTGGTCTGCGGTATTGCACAGCGAAAGCGGGCAGGCGCATTCCTTCCAATCGTGTGCCTGCGCACCGTGTTCTTACCGGGCGCGACGCCCCGCCAGAAAAACCGCGACAATGTCCCGGCTACGCTGCATCAGCAGCTGTCGGGTCTGCTGCATGGTATCTTTCAGCGACATGGGCCCGCCGGGCAGGCTGAACGCCGCAGTAATACCGCCATCATAGACTTTGGCGAAGTCTTCATGCAATGAGCCGGCCAGTGCGATCAGTGGCACCTGATGCTTTTGGGTCAGGGCGGCAATACCGGCGATGGTCTTGCCGCGCAGGGTTTGTGCATCCAGCCGTCCTTCGCCGGTAATGACCAGATCGGCCTTTTGTATGTGTTCGTCCAGACCCGCATATTCCGCCACCACCTCCACGCCTGGCTTGAACACCGCTTTCAGATAGGCCAGTGCCGCAAAGCCCAGCCCTCCGGCAGCGCCGGCGCCGGGCTGCTCGCGCACATCATGGCCGGTCGCCTGCGCCGTCATATCAGCAAAGTGGCTCAGTGCCGCATCCAGAAACTGCACGTCATCCGCGCTGGCGCCTTTTTGGGGACCGAAGATGGCTGAAGCGCCGTGCTCGCCGCACAAGGGGTTGTTGACATCTGAGGCGATCAGCCATTCGGTCTTGGCAACCCGGGGATCCAGGCCGGACAGATCAATGGCTGCCAGTTCGTAAAGGGCAGCAGGCCCCTGTTTCAGTGGATTGCCGGCCTTGTCCAGGAACCGGATGCCCAGCGCGCAGAGCAGGCCGGTGCCGGCATCATTGGTGGCAGACCCGCCCAGGCCCAGCACAATCCGCCGGGCGCCGTGATCCAGGGCGGCAGAGACCAGTTGACCCAGCCCATAGGTGCTGGCGCGTCGTACATCGCGTTTGTCTTCGGTAATCTGTTCCAGTCCTGCCGCGCTGGCCATTTCAATTACGGCGGTGTCGTCGTGCAGCATGATCCAGGCAGCTGTAATCGGTTCATCCAGCGCATTGACGGTGTCCAGCGTTTGCAGCGGGGCACCGGTACTGCCAGCGATGGCTTCAACGGTTCCTTCACCGCCGTCGGCCATTGGCATCAGTACCAGGGTGGCATCAGGAGCCACTGTTTTGATGCCATCGGCAATGGCCTGGGCCACCCCGGACGAGGACAGGCTCTCCTTGAACGAGTCCGGGGCTATCACGATATAAAGCGGTTCAGTCATCAAGAAAATCATCCATACAAAGCAGTTTCATGCTGTTGGTTGCCCCGATCACGCCATAGTGGTCCCCTTGCAGGAGCAGCACCCAATCGCCGCGATCGAGTGGTTGATATTTCAGCAGTTGCGCCATCGCGGCCCGTGCGACATCGGTCTCCTTGACTGCGGCCGGATCAAAGTCGACCGGGTACACGCCACGGAAAATGGCAACGCGGTTGCGGGTGCTGTCATGCGGTGTGAGGCAGTAAATGGGAACCCCCGAACGAATACGCGACATGATAAGCGGCGTATGGCCACTTTCGCTTAGCGAGATAATGGCACGCACCTGGTGAAAATGGTTGGCCGCGTACATGGCGGCCAGCGCGATGGTTTCATCGAAGCGTGTAAACGTTTCGCCAAGCCGGTGGCGCGATTGCGTGGTGGTTGGGTGTTTTTCGGCACCCACGCAGATACGCGCCATGGCCTTGACCGTTTCCACTGGGTACAGGCCCGATGCGCTTTCACCCGACAGCATGACGGCATCGGTGTAATCGAGCACGGCATTGGCGACATCGGAAACTTCGGCGCGGGTCGGGAACGGGTGATTGATCATCGATTCCATCATTTGCGTGGCGGTAATCACAAATTTATTGAGGGTGCGCGCGTGGCGAATGATCTTTTTCTGGATGCCGACCAGCTCGGCGTCGCCCACTTCCACGCCCAGGTCTCCGCGCGCAACCATGACGCCGTCACTGGCGGTAATGAGCTCGTCCAGGGCCTGGTCATCGGCAACTGCTTCGGCCCGCTCGATCTTGGCAACGATCCAGGCCGAACTGCCGGCCTCCTGGACCAGGCGCCGGGCTTCTTCCATATCCCGTCCATAGCGCGGAAAAGAAACGGCGACAAAATCGACGCCGATCTCTGCCGCCAGCACAATATCAGCCTTGTCTTTTTCTGTCAGGCTTGGTGCGGACAGTCCGCCACCGCGGCGATTGATGCCCTTGTTGTTGGACAGCTCGCCACCGGAGGTGACAGTCGTGTAGACGTTTTGCCCTTCAATTCGCACCACTTCAAGTACGATCCGGCCATCGTCGAGCAGCAATTCATCACCCGGTCGGCAATCGGTAACCAGTTCGGGATAATCGATACCAACGATTTGTGCTGTGCCCTTGTCATAAGGATAGTCGTTGGACAGGATGAATTCCTGGCCCTGTTCCAGCACGATTTTCTGGTTTTCGAAGCGGGCGATCCGGATTTTCGGGCCCTGCAAGTCGCCCATAATCGCAATATGCACATCAAGCTTGGATTCCAGCTTGCGAATGATCCGGGCGCGTTCGCGGTGGTCTTGTGCGTCGCCGTGCGAAAAATTAAAGCGGGCAACGTTCATGCCTGCCAGAATCATGGCTTCGATCTGGGCTTCGGATGTGGTGGCGGGGCCCAGTGTGGCAACAATCTTGGTACGACGTCTGGTGCTAATCTGCTTAGTCATGTAGGCGATTCCTCGGGCGGACTCAACGGCGGGCAGCCGTTATGCTATCTGCGATAAACGGCTGAATTCAACGCAGGCCGGTGCCGGCTGCAGTCAAATTTTTTCTCTCGATCAATTCGATTTTATATCCGTCAGGGTCCTGCACAAACGCGATAACCGTTGTACCACCCTTGACCGGTCCGGCTTCACGTGTGACGTTGCCACCGGCCTGCTTGACGGCCTCACAGGCAGCATGGGCATCGGGTACGCCGATTGCAATGTGGCCATAGGCATCGCCCATATCGTATTCGGAAACGCCATGGTTATAGGTCAGTTCCAGTTCGGCCTGATGGGGGTTGGCTTCAAAACCCAGGAAGGCCAGGCTGTATTGGTATTCGGGATTTTCCGAGCGTCGCAGCAGTTTCATACCGATAACATTTGTATAGAATTCAATGGATCGTTCCAGGTCGCCGACGCGTAACATGGTGTGTAGAAATTGCATGGTGTCCTCGTAATAATGATGATGTGTTTGCGTCCCGTGGACGCGAGTTTCTATCATACACGATCGTCGTGCGCGCAGCCGGCCCGCCAGTGAGTTTGGATGGCCGTTTGCCCGCCCGTAGCGGCGGTTTTGCAATTGTCATATGCCGGTGTTCGCAGACGGTGCATCGCTGCGACTTCGACGGCAAAAGGCAGGCAGGGCGCAGCATTCCATTGCCCGTTCAAATGATCACGGTGCAATGCGGGACGGGACAGGAAGGGGCGGGTGCAATCGCCCTGTAAATGAAGATCGGGCGGCCCTCGCGTTGCGTGTCAGGCTTGCAGGGTGGGCAGGGTGGACATGTCGGTCGTTTTTAGTTTCTGCATGGCCGCTTCGTAGCCCGGCAGGATGATGCCGACTTGTTGCCAGAATCGCGCGCTGTGGTTCATCTGCTTCAAGTGGGCAAGTTCATGCGCGATGACATAGTCAATGATATCCGGTGTGAAGTGGATCAGCCGCCAGTTAAGGCGAATGCTGCCACTGCTATTGCACGAGCCCCAGCGGGCGCGGGCGCGCGACAGCCGCCATGCTTTAAACTGCAGGCCCGCATTGGTCGCAAGCGCGTGGATGCGCAGGTCAAAATATTGTTGCGCCTGCGTCTGCAGCCAGTGGGCTGCGGCGGCGCGCCGCTGTTCTGCACTGGCATTGGCGGGCAAGGCAAGCCAAAGCGTGTCTTGGATCTGGGGATGAAAGTGCTCGCCATCAAAGCGTGCCTGGTGCGCGCCAGCATCAATGTCAATTGTAATAGTCGCGCCCAGATACGGAAGTTGTGTGCAAGCAAGCCAGGACTGTTGAGCCTGGTCGGCCGTTGCGTTGCGCTGGCGCCAGAAGTCCAGTTTCTTCTGGATCCACTCGGCTTTTTCCAGCACGGCCTCGTCAATCTGCTTCAGCGAGACCCAGTAGGGCGCCGTCACGCGCAAGCCCTCACTGCCGATCACAAAGCCGATACTGCGGCGCCTGCTGCGTGCCAGGGTAAAGGTAATGAGCCCGTGTAAGGTTGCCACGTTGCGCAGGCGTGCGCCCTCGGGCAGGCTTGGAGTAGACGTACGGAATAGTTCAGACTGCGACGTCATGATAGCGTTCGGGATTGAGCACACGCATTTCACCTTCGATCCAGTCACGCACCTCTTTCATGACTTCGTCTGGCGTCCTGCCTGCCGGTTCAATTGGCGGGCCAAAGGAAATGGTAACCACGCCCGGTTTTTTGGTGAACGGTTTTTTGGGCCAGCACTCCCCGGCATTATGCGCGACCGGAATGATCGGCGTGTTGGCATGGACGGCCAGTCGTGTGCCGCCCAGCTTGTAGGCGCCGGCCTGACCCGGCGGGATGCGTGTTCCTTCGGGAAAGAGTACGGGAGAGCGGCCTTCGGCCAGGCGCTGGGTGCCGATTTCCATGACCTGCTGCATGGCATTTTTCCCTTTCTGCCGATTGATGGCTATATTGCGCAGACTGGCCAGGCCCCAGCCAAAAAAAGGAATGTAATTGAGTTCCTTTTTATAGACGAAGCAAGCCGGCCGGCGCAGAAACCAGGCAAAAAACATGGTCTCGTAGGTAGATTGATGCTTGCTCAGATAAATAACCGGTGCATCGGGGACATGGTGCAGGCCTTTTATTTCGTAGCGAATGCCGACAAATATTTTGGCAGCCCAAATCACCATGCGTGGCCAGCCTGCGGTATAGCGATAGCGCCAGATAAAGGGCAGCGGCAATACCAGCATGCAGCCGATGGCGTAGGGTACAACGGTTACTGCCTGGAAAAGCAGGAAAAGAACAGAGCGTAGAAAAAGCATGATCAGGATTCCGTAAGCCAGCTGTCGACCACATCGGCCAGGGTAGGCCTGATTTGTACTGATTCGGGCAGACCGGGGTCGTTGCGGGTCTTCTGTCCGTTGCCAGTTTCCACCAACCAGGTCTGGCATCCAGCTACATGTGCAGCGGTGATATCCCTGAGGGAATCGCCGACACACACGACTTCGTGGGCAGGTGCATCATAGCGTTTGAGTATTTCCAGGAACATGCCGGGCAGTGGCTTGCGGCAGCTGCATCCGGCATCCGGCAGATGCGGGCACATGAAAATGGCGTCAATGTGGCCACCCAACGCAGCCAGTTGCTGTTGCATTTTCTGGTGAATGGCGGTCAGGTCATCGGGCGTGAATAGCCCTCGTCCCAGGCCAGACTGATTGGTGGCCACGACCACCTTCCAGCCGGCGCGGCTAAGACGGGCAATGGCTTCAAGACTGCCGGGCAGGGCCACCCATTCATCGGCAGATTTAATGAAATCCGGCCGATCTTCGTTGATGACGCCGTCGCGATCAAGAATGGCCAGCTTCATTGGGCCAGCCTTGAAATATCGGCCACCAGATTCATGGTGGCGTGCAGTTGCGACAGCAAGGCCAGGCGATTGTTGCGAACGGCCGGGTCATCGGCCATCACCATCACATGGGTAAAGAAGTCATCTACGGCACTGCGGGTTTGCGCCACCGCCGCCAGGCTTTTCTCAAAATGTCCCTGGGCAGCGTCCGCGTGCGCCGTTGCTTCGATTCCATGCAGCGCATCGTACAGTGCTTTTTCGGCAGGTTCGGTGAAAAGGGACGGATCAATGGCAGGCAGGCTGCCTTCGGTTTTTTTCAGCAGATTGCCGATTCGTTTGTTGGCCGCGGCCAGGCTTTCTGCTTCCGGCAATTGAGCAAACGCCGTTACGGCCTTGATCCTTGCGGCCACTTCCTGCAGCGCAGGCTGCACGGCGATCACTGCATCCACCACGGATTTTGCATAGTTGCCGCTGAGCTGATTGCGATATCGTTCATAGATATAGATCAGCACCTCGTCTGCCGTATCCGAATGCAGCGTGCCGGCGTTGAAGGTGCCCATGGCAAAAGCCAGCAACGCCGGCAGATTAAAGCGTGTTGGGTTCGCTGGTGCGGCGGCCAGATAGCCGCCGGCCGCCAGCTGCTCAACCGCACTGATAATGCCCAGCGCCGCGCGGCGCAGCCCGAACGGGTCGCGTTCACCTGAAGGCTGCAACCCGATGCCCCAGATGCCGACCAGCGTTTCAATGCGTTCGGCAATGAACAGGATGGCCGAGATCAGGTTATCGTCGTTGACGGGGGTATCGAACCGTGTGCGGTACTGGCCGTTGAGCGCCTGGACCACTTGAGCGGGCTCGCCATCGGCCTGGGCGTAGTAGCTGCCCATGATACCTTGCAGCTCGGGAAACTCCCCAACCATATTAGAAGTCAGATCGGCCTTGGCAAGCTGCGCTGCGCGGTCGGCCAGGGCGACTTTGGTGTTCAGGTCCTCGGCAAGGCGCGAACTGATGCGACGCAGACGTTCGATACGGTCATGCTGGGAACCGAGCTTGTTGTGATAGACGATATTGTCCAGTTGCGCAACACGCGAGGCCAGTGGCAGCTTTCTATCGGTCTCGAAAAAGAATTCGGCATCGGCCAGGCGGGGGCGGATTACCCGTTCGTTGCCCTGGATAATATGATGCGGATCGGCCACGTGCATATTACTGACGATCAGGAATTTGTGGATCAGTCTGCCGCTGGCCGGATCGAACAGCGGAAAATACTTCTGATTCAGACGCATAGTCAGAATCAGGCATTCCTGCGGCACAGCCAGAAATTTCTCATCGAATTGCCCGACATAAACGGTCGGGTGTTCAACCAGGGCAGTCACCTCGTCCAGTAGCGGCGTTACCTCTGCTTCGTCCCCCAGCGAGGCGCCCAGCGTTTTTACGGACTCATCAAGCTGCTGGCGGATGGCGGTGCGGCGCGCTTCGAAAGAGGCGATGACACGGCCTTTGTCAGCCAGCGTTGCTTCATAGTCATCTGCATGGGCCAGGGTGATGGGGCCTTCGCTCATGAAGCGGTGGCCGTGTGTGCTGTTGCCGGCTTCGATACCCAGAATGGTGACGGGCAACACTGTACTGCCGTGTAGCACGACCAGGCCATGGACCGGCCGCACAAAACGTACGCTTGTCTGGCCGTCGGCCAATTGATAACGCATGACCTTGGGAATGGGCAGGTCTGCCGATGCCGATTCAATGGCGGCCTGCAGCACATTTTGCAATTGCGCACCGGCAGCGGTGCCATGGGCAACCAGGTATTCCTGCTTGCCATCGGATTCACGGGCAAGTTCTGCCGGCGTCAGGTGCGACAGATTTTTCGCCGCCAGTTTTTTCTGCAGGGCGGGCGTGGCCTGGCCATTTGCATCCAGCCCCACTTTGACAGGCATGAGTTTTTCGGAAAACAGCTGGTCGGCAGCGACCGCAAGTACGCTGCTTAACTGCGCTGCCAGCCGGCGCGGGGTCGCATAGCATTGGGTCACATTGTCGGGACCCAGCAAATGCTGTTTGGCCAGAGCCTGCGCGAGGCTGTCGGCGAACGTCTGTCCGAGTTTTTGCAGAGCCCGCGGTGGTAGTTCTTCGGTAAACAGTTCAACAAGTAAGGGCGAATTCATGATACTGCCTTGTTATTCTTGAGCATAGGGAAGCCGAGTTGCTCGCGTGAATCATAGTAAGCCTGGGCGACCTTGCGCGACAGATTACGGATACGGCCGATATAGGCTGCGCGTTCCGTTACGCTGATGGCGCCGCGCGCGTCAAGCATATTGAATGTGTGGGCAGCCTTCAGGACCGATTCATACGCAGGCAGGGCCAGCGGAATCTCGACCAGACGGGCGGCTTCTTTTTCGTAGTCGTTAAAATGCGCAAACAACATATCGGTATTGGCATATTCAAAGTTGTAGGTCGACTGTTCCACTTCGTTCTGGTGGAACACATCGCGATACAGCACTTTTTCACCATTGGGTCGCAAGGTCCACACCAGGTCGTAAACGCTTTCCACATCCTGCAGATACATGGCCAACCGTTCCAGGCCGTACGTGATTTCACCCAGGGTGGCAGGGCAGTCCAGGCCGCCCACCTGTTGGAAATACGTAAACTGGGTCACTTCCATGCCATTGAGCCAGACTTCCCAGCCCAGTCCCCAGGCGCCGAGTGTGGGGTTTTCCCAATCGTCTTCGACGAAGCGGATGTCATGCTCCTGTGGGTTGATGCCCAGTGCCTTAAGAGAGCCGATGTACAGATCCAGGATATCCGGCGGCGCCGGCTTGAGGACAACCTGATATTGATAATAATGTTGCAGACGATTGGGATTTTCGCCGTAGCGGCCATCCTTGGGGCGGCGCGACGGTTGCACATAGGCAGCGTGCCACGGCTCGGGCCCGATGGCGCGCAGAAACGTGGCAGTGTGCGATGTACCGGCTCCCACTTCCATATCGTAGGGCTGCAGCAGCGCGCAACCTTGGGTATCCCAGTATTCCTGGAGTTTCAGGATAATCTGCTGAAAAGTTAGCATGGACGGACTCAAGATAATTAGAAAAAGCTGAATCGCCGATTTTAACGGATTTGCTGCGGTATTCGGCTGTTTCTTGCAAGATGGCAACCATATGGGCGGATTTTGCGCGCGGAATGATTTAAAGTTCTGGTATCCCGAAAATGGCAGTCTGGAGATCTCATGTCTGAATTAATCAAGTCTGAAATACGTGGTCGCGTCCTTATTCTGACGATCAATCGTCCCGAGGCGCGCAACGCGCTCACCTACGACACTTCATTTGCGCTGGCCGATGCGCTGGACCGGCTTGACGCCGATGACAATCTGACCGTCGGTATCTTGCGCGGTGAAGGCAATACCTTTTGCTCTGGCATGGATCTGAAGGAATTTGCCCGTACCCAGCGCCGTGCGGTGGTTCCGGGACGCGGGCTGGGCGGGCTGGCCGAAGCGCCACCGGCCAAGCCGCTGATTGCCGCCGTTGAAGGCTATGCGCTGGCCGGCGGGTTTGAGCTGGCCCTGGCCTGCGACCTGATTGTCGCCGCCCATAACGCCAGTTTCGGGCTGCCCGAAGTCAAGCGTGGTCTGGTCCCCGGATCGGGCGGCATGTTGCGCCTGCCACGCCGGCTGCCGTACCACGTCGCCATGGAAGCCCTGCTGACTGGCGATATGATTGCCGCAAAACGCGCTCACGAGCTCGGTTTGGTCAACGATCTGGTGGAACCCGGCACGGCACTGGAAGCTGCGTTAAAATTGGCAGAGAAGATCGCTGCAAACGGGCCGCTGGCGGTTCGCACGGTCAAGCAGATCGTGACCGAGTCCCAGGACTGGCGCTCAGACGATATGTTTGCCCTGCAGAACCCCCGCATGGCCCACATTTTTTCATCGGAAGATGCCAAGGAAGGCGCGACTGCCTTCGCAGAAAAACGTCCCCCCGTCTGGAAGGGCAGGTAACTTTTACTAGCAAATACATTAATCATGACAACTGTAATCAAACAAGATGATCTGGTCCAATCTATTGCAGATGCAATCCAGTTCATCAGCTACTACCATCCGGCCGATTATATTCAGCATCTGGCCCGTGCCTATGAACGCGAGCAAAGTGCGGCGGCCAAGGACGCGATTGCCCAGATCCTGACCAACTCGCGCATGTGCGCTGAGGGCAAGCGTCCTATCTGCCAGGATACGGGCATTGTGAATGTATTCCTGAAAGTGGGCATGGACGTGCGCTTTGATCTGTCCTGTACCCTGCAGGAGGCTTGTGATGAAGGCGTGCGTCGCGGTTACCTGGACACGGATAACAAACTGCGTGCTTCGGTATTGTCCGACCCGATTTTCGAACGAAAAAATACCAAGGACAACACGCCCTGTATTTTGCATGTGGAGCTGGTGCCGGGCAATACGGTTGATGTACAGGTCGCTTCCAAGGGAGGCGGTTCCGAGAATAAATCCAAGTTCGCCATGCTCAACCCCAGCGATTCCATCGTGGATTGGGTATTGAAAACCGTGCCGCTCATGGGAGCAGGCTGGTGCCCGCCAGGAATGCTGGGCATCGGGGTTGGCGGCACTGCCGAAAAAGCCATGCTGATGGCCAAGCAGTCGCTGATGGAAGACATCGACATGTACGAGCTGCTGGCTCGTGGTCCGCAAAACAAACTGGAAGAGTTGCGGATCGAGCTGTACGAAAAAGTGAATGCATTGGGCATTGGCGCTCAGGGCCTGGGCGGCCTGACAACGGTGTTGGATATCAAGATCAATACCTATCCGACCCATGCGGCCTCTAAACCCATCGCCATGATTCCTAACTGCGCCGCGACTCGCCATGTGCATTTTGTACTGGACGGATCGGGCGTCGCGAACCTGACGCCGCCATCGCTGTCTGACTGGCCTGATGTGCACTGGGCCCCTGATTACAATGCTTCCAAACAGGTGAACCTGGATACGCTGACCAAAGAAGAAGTGGCCAGCTGGAAGCCCGGCCAGACGCTGCTCTTGAACGGCAAAATGCTCACCGGCCGCGACGCGGCACACAAGCGCATTCAGGACATGCTGGCAAAAGGCGAACCGCTGCCTGTCGATTTCACCAACCGCGTCATCTATTATGTCGGTCCGGTGGATCCGGTGCGTGATGAAGTGGTGGGGCCAGCAGGTCCAACCACGGCTACCCGCATGGATAAGTTCACTGACATGATGCTGGAAAAAACCGGCCTGATCGCGATGATCGGCAAGGCCGAGCGCGGTCCCGTCGCCATCGAATCAATCAAGAATCATCGCTCTGCCTACCTGATGGCAGTGGGTGGGTCGGCCTATCTGGTATCGAAAGCCATTCGTGGCGCCAAAGTGGTCGGGTTCGAAGACCTGGGCATGGAAGCGATTTACGAATTTGACGTGAAGGATATGCCGGTGACGGTTGCCGTCGACTCCAGTGGTACCTCGGTCCACAAAACGGGCCCGCGCGAGTGGCAGGCAAAAATCGGCATTATTCCGGTCCCTGCCTGATGGTTTGAAGATTTATTCAGGTGAAATAAAACGGTCTGCAGCGTGGTGCTGCAGGCCTTTTTTGTTTGGATCATCCGTCCGATGGCATTATGACGTTGCCAACGCCGCCATGGGGCCGCCGGTTCAGGCCGGATAAATGGGCCTGGCACACGTGAGGTTGAGGCAAAGGATTGTCATTATCGTCAACGCACCAGCCCCTGGGTTTTTAGCCAATCCTGAATCAGTCCTGATATTTGCCGGGAATTGGTGTCCATCATCAGCATATGGCTGTTGCCGTGGATTCCCTTGGCCGGCAGATCCAGCAGATCACCTTGGCCGCCAGCCTGGTTCAAAGCAGCGCGGAATCGTTCCTGCCGCTCCTTGATGCTCTTCCAGAATGGATAGTCCTGAATGTAATCACCCCAGACCCATAGCATCGGCACATTGCGCAAAGGCGCCAGATCTGTTTTATCCGGGTCTGGCGAACCGCTGGGTTCGACCAACACCACGGCCTTGACTTTGTTCGGGTATTTCAGGGCCGATGTGAGCGCAAAATTTCCGCCCTGACTGTGCACAACAATCACGCATGGGCAGGCCTGCTGCACATACTGGTCATAGGCGCGCTGCGTGCGTTCGTCATTGGTCGCCCAGCGCGGTATGCTTTGCTTGGTGAACTGGTCAAAGTCGGCGATGGGGAACAGCGTACCTGGGATGGCCTGCCGAGATTTCGGATCGCTCGCATAGGTCTTGCCAATGCGGAACAATTCCCAGGCTTCCTTTTTGGTGCGAAACACCGGCTCTCCCTGGAAAATTTCAGGATAGCGTGCCCATGATGCGCGGCCACGTTCGACTGCATCGCTCACATACACACTCCAG
>NZ_JBQEAU010000058.1:8336-26665 GCF_052108595.1 Advenella sp. | reverse complement strand
CCTTGCGCGGCATGCTGCGCCAGCCTTGTCTTTAACATGTCCTGCAGTTGCTGCGTAATATCGGCTTTGGGGCGGCTGGAATCAACGATATAAAACCGCGCCGGATCGGCCTTGACTCGCGCATGATACGCTGCCCGGACGCGCTCGAAAAAACCGCTATCCTCGCGTTCGAACCGGTCTTGCTCGCGGCTATTTTCCAGTCGCTCGCGCGCCACTTCCAGTGGAACGTCAAACAGGATGGTCAGGTCCGGCTGCAATTGCTGCTGGACCCAGTCTTCTAGGATTTGAATCCGCTGCGCCGGGAAATGACGCCCGCCGCCCTGGTAAGCATAAGTCGCATCGGTGAAGCGATCGCTGATCACGATTTTTCCTGAGGTCAGGGCCGGGGCTATCACAGACAAAATATGTTCCTGCCTGGCGGCAAACATCAGCAGCGTTTCGGTTTCCATGTGCATTGACTCTTTGAGCAGCATGGCGCGCAGCGCCTCGCTGATGGGTGTACCACCCGGCTCCCGGGTCATCACGACCTGGTGCCCCAGTGACTCGCACAGCTCGCGCAAATGACCGATATGCGAACTTTTACCCGCGCCGTCCACGCCTTCGAGTGTAAGAAAAAACCCCTTCATTGTATGCCCTTCTTCAGGATATAAGTTTTGACGTTACGGTTGTGTCCGCGCAGATCTTCGGAAAACTCACTGGTGCCATCGCCCCGCGACACAAAATACAAATACTTATGCCGCTCGGGATGGACTGCCGCCTGCAGCGACAGCAAGCCCGGGCTGGCAATGGGCGTGGGTGGCAGTCCGCCGCGCGTATACGTGTTCCAGGGCGTATCGGTCGTCAAGTCGTTTCTGGTAATGACACCCCGATAGGTTTCTTTCATTCCATAGATAACGGTCGGATCCGTTTGCAGCAACATCCTTTTTTCCAGGCGGTTGATAAACACGCCCGCAACCCGGCTGCGGTCCTGCTCGTGTCCGGTTTCCTTTTCGATGATGGAAGCCAGAATCAACGCCTCATAGGGCGTTTTCAAGGGCAGCTCACTATCGCGTGCGTCCCACACCGCAGCAAGGCGTTTCTGGCCTTCGGTATAGGCGCGCCTCAGAATATCCATATCGGTGTCTCCCGGCACAAAAACATAGGTGTCCGGGAAAAACAGGCCTTCGGGGCTGTCGTAGGGCGCGCCAAGCTTTTCCAGCAGCTGGGCATCGCTCAAGTTGTCCAGCGTGTGCGTAATATTCCGATTGTTCTTCAATGTCGTGCGAATCTGCCGATAGGACCAGCCTTCGATAATCTGGAACTGACTTTTGCTGGTCTGCCCTGAGGCCATGCGGGTGAGCAGATCCACGGGCGTATCGCCCCGTTTGGCCTCATAGGCGCCCGCTTTGAGCTGCCGATCCTGGCCGGTATAGCGTGCATACATGACAAACAGATAAGGCTCGATCCGGATGCCCGCGGCAACCATGTTCTGGGCGACAGACGCTATCGTACTGCCGCGCGGCACGCTGTAATCGATGACATCGGCGCTCATGGGTGCAGGTGTTTTCGTCCAGTGCCATATCTTGCCGGCGAGACCGGCTGCCAGTAGCAAGACACAAATAAAGAACGAAAAAATAATATATTTGAACAGTTTCATGGGTGAAATAATGATCCGCCGGGCCCGACATCTACAGAGCGCCTATTGTATCAGGCACTGGCAGCTGCCAGTGCCGCCTGATACCCGGGAATCCCTGATCCCTTCATTGATTAGCAGCAAAAAACCTATTCAATACGTTACGATATCAGGCATGAGAATCTGAGCGGAACCCGATAGCATGTTGCCTGGGTTCTGCAGCAATGAAAAGGAACAATTTTATGTCCACAGCCCCTACCGGATTCACACCGGATACCCCACTACATATCACGCCGCTGCCCGACTATTGCATCCTGACGATCCGCGGCGCTGAAGCCCAGGCGTTTCTGCAGGGACAGTTCACTCAGGACGTCATGGCCGCTACTACCGAGTCGGCCCGGCTGTCCGCCTATTGCTCCGCCAAGGGCCGCATGCTGGCCAGTTTTATTTTCTGGCAGCAAGCGCAGCCGCAGGCCCCTCAGGAAAATGCGTACCAAGTGATGGTGCGCCGCGATATTGCCGACAGCTTTGCCAAGCGCTTGCGGATGTTCGTGTTGCGCGCCAAGGTCACGGTAGAAGAAACAGACATCACTCCCTACGCGTACTGGGCTGGCGATAATACGATCTCGGGCACCACACTGGCACGCCCCGAGCCGTGGCAGATTATTGCAACTGAATCAATGATGCAGCTCGGACTGCCCGGCACAGCCGGCATACAACGCGGCATTCTGATCGCAGACACTGCCATTGACACCAGCCAGGCTCAAGCAGGACAGCCCGGGCAGTGGGCGGTCCTAGATATTCTGGCTGGCCTGCCCTGGGTGGAGAAAGCCAACCAGGAAATGTTCATTCCCCAGGATCTGAACCTGGACGCTATAGGCGCAGTCAGCTTTACCAAAGGCTGCTATCCTGGCCAGGAAATTGTCGCGCGCAGCCATTACCGGGGCAAACTGAAGCGGCGGATGCTCAATGGTGTATGCGATAACCCGCCAGCCGCAACAGTGGCGCCGGGTACAGACATTACAGACAGCACGAACACGCGGGAGCCCAGTGGCCAGATCGTCAATGCCGCAACGCTGGCAGACGCCCTCTACATGCTGTTTGAAGTACGGCTTGAAGCCGCGGAGCATAATCGCCTGGTGCTGGGAGACGAAAATGGGCCGCCGATAACGCTGCTGACTATTCCATACTCACTGGACAAACCTACCCTGGCCTAAACTGGCCAGGGGATTGTCCGACGCGTTCTGCCACGGAGAAGCCAGCAATGCGTCGATGTCGGCCGGTGTGATCTGCTCGATTGTCGCCGGCTGCCATTGCGGATGTTTATCCTTGTCAATAAGCAGCGCCCGGATACCTTCCTGCAGTTGCCCGTGGGCGCAGCAATTGAGCGCGACCTTATATTCCAGTTGAAATACCTGGGCCAGTGACAGGTGAAGTGCCCGTTCCTGCAAGGTCAGGCCGAGCGCGACCGATAGCGGCGCGCCCTTGAGCATGGTCTGCGCCGCCCGCGCAAGCCAAGGGTCAGCATGATCGGCCAATGCAGCGAATGCGCGATACAGGCTGACAATGTCTCGATTGGCGCAGAGCGCGGTAAGCATGGCATAGTTCGTTTGCAGTGGGCCGGCATCCAGCGTTGCCGCTGCGCTGTGCTGCGCCAGCACGTCATGAATGCGCTGATCAAGCTGGCGCCGGTCGGCCATTTGCGTGCCATCTATGCGTTCCAGATCGGCAATGATGGCAGACCAGTCTGCATGACGAACGCAATAATCGGCCATACCGGTAAAGAGCGAATCGGCAGCATTCAAAATGGCGCCGGTTGCGGCAAGAAAGCGACCGATACGACCTGCCAGGTGATTCAGATCCCAACTGCCGCCCACATCGGGAAACAGGCCAATGGTGACTTCAGGCATGGCCAGTCGCGATGATTCGCTGACCACGCGATGTGAAGTACCGGCCATCAGCCCGATACCGCCGCCCATGACCACACCATGGCCCCAACAGATAATGGGTTTACTATAGGTATGGATCTGATAGTCCAGGCGGTATTCCACATCAAAGAATTGAGCTGCATAGGCATTATCGGCGGCCGGCTTACCGGCGTACTGCTGCATGCTGGTATACAACTGGTGCAGATCCCCGCCGGCGCAGAATGCCTTTTCCCCCGCCCCTTCAAATATAACAAATGCAATCGCAGGGTCTTGTTCCCAGATCGTCAGTTGCTCAGTCAGCAACTGGCACATTTCAAGTGACAGACTATTGAGCTTGGATGGCTGGTTCAACGTGGCAATGCCGTAGTAACCCTGGCTGGCCAACGGCTTTTCCTGAAATAAAACGGGGGCGGTCATAATGTCTCCTGTTATACCCGGTGCCGGATTGGCATCATCCGGCTGATGTTTCCATTCGCATGAAGTCTGGCAGGTCGGATGCAGATCCGGCCTTTACCTGAATGGCAATCATTATATATGCAGCCACCAGTCAATCAGATCCCTTCTTGTGGTCAGCTGGCGAGGTTTCCATGTACTCCTGCCACGCTACTTTACTTTTTTTCAAATGCTTGCGCTTGAGGATACCGGTTTTACGATGAGCAGCACGACGACGCCGCGACTCCATGGGATCGAAGGACAATTGGCGGTATAACTCCACCCGATCGCCCTGGCGAAGCACATAATCGCGCGGTTTACGCAAGCCGAACACCCCCGTATCCGCGATATCTGCTGTGGAAATATTGCATGCCTGATAGACACCCGATGCCGCGATGGCCTGCTCAATGGTGCTGGCACAGGGCAGCGTGACCGCAGACAGCCATACTTGGCCTGCCGAATGTGCATAGCAGACCGTAATGGTCATATCCTCATCAGACATAAATCTGCTCAGCCCGCTTGGTAAAGGAGTCGATAAAGCTGTTGGCGATGCGGTTAAATACCGGCCCCACCAGCATTTCAAGTGAACGGCTGTTGAATGCATAATCGAGGGCGAACTGGACTTTGCACGCATCCGGCGCCAGTGCGATAAATTCCCAGGTACCATTGAGGGCAGAGAACGGCCCATCGACCAGGTGCAGGTGAATTTTATCGGGAAAGTGATGAGTATTGCGGGTGGTGAAGGTTTGCTTGAGTCCGGCAAAACTGATCATGATCGAGGCCGTCATGCCGGCATCATCCGTTTCCAGAACCTGCGCCCCGCCGCACCATGGCATGAACTCGGGATATTTCTCCACATCAGCGACCAGCGCGAACATATCGGCAGCGGAGTATGGAAGCAGAACGGAACGATGAACAGTAGTGGACATGAATTAATTGGCAACGTAGGGTAAGTGACAAGGCAAAATACGCTTGCAGTGTAATCAACAAGCAGCACAAGCAGGTTGATTCAATTACAATTGCGTGAAATCATTGCATTTTGCGCGATTAAACAGACCCCTATTTTAACGGGTCAAATCCATTTATAAAATCAAACATGAGCATTACCAACAATCGCAAGGCAACCCACGACTATTTCATTGAAGAGCGCTTCGAGGCAGGCATCGTCCTGGAAGGCTGGGAAGTCAAGTCCATCCGGGCTGGCCGCGTGCAACTGGGCGAGAGTTATGTCATTGTGCGCGACGGCGAATTACAGTTGCTGAACATGCACGTCAGCCCGCTGGCAACCGCCTCAACGCATATCCATCCCAATGCCACCCGTACCCGTAAATTGCTGCTGCACAAGAACGAGATCGACAAACTCATTGGCAAAGTGGAAATCCGCGGCTATACGCTGGTGCCATTGAATCTGCACTTTCGCAACGGTAAAATCAAGCTGGAGTTTGGTCTGGGCAAGGGCAAAAAGCTGCACGACAAACGGGACAGTGCCCGCGACAAAGACTGGCTGCGTGAGAAGGACCGTATTATGAAACACGATACGCGCAAACGCGATTCCTGAATCCAGGCTGCACAACGGCGCAGCCCTCTTTCTGCATTAAATGGCTAAGATTGCCGCCTCCGACCGCCAGGATCAGCACGGCAAGCCAGTCAGGCGCGGAAAGACGGCGCCATTCCCGCACCGGTGCGGTGCTCTCTATCGGGTCTGCCCCGGGGTGGTCAGGCCGGCACCGCCCTGATTGCCATTCCCTGTGGCCTTGACCACCGTCATAGCAGAGGCGATCAGACCGCCCATATCCGCCAGATTGGCCGGCAGTATCAGGGTATTGCCTTCTTTGGCCACATTCGCAAACGCATCAACATAATTTTCCGCGACGCGCAGGTTAACGGCGGCCATGCCGCCAGGCTGTTCAATGGCGTGCGCCACCTGTTCGATCGCCTGGGCTGTAGCCTCTGCGATGGCAATGACCGCTGCCGCTTCACCCTGGGCCTGGTTGATCTGAGCCTGCTTCTCACCTTCAGAACGGGCGATGGCCGCTTCCCGTTCACCGGTTGCAATATTGATCTGTTCCTGCCTGCGCCCTTCTGAGGCGGCGATCAAGGCGCGTTTTTCACGCTCTGCGGTAATCTGGGCCTGCATGGCGCGCAAGATCTCATTGGGTGGCGTCAAATCCTTGATTTCGTAACGCAGCACCTTGACGCCCCAGTTGGTCGCCGCTTCATCCAGCGAGGCCACGATGGTACTGTTGATGGCATCTCGCTCTTCGAAAGTCTTGTCCAGCTCCATCCGCCCGATGACCGAGCGCAAGGTAGTTTGCGCCAGTTGCGTAATGGCCGAGATGTAATTTGACGAGCCATAGGAAGCAAGCATGGGATCGGTCACCTGGAAGTAAATAACGCCATCGACCTGTAACTGGGTATTGTCCCTGGTAATGCAGATCTGACTGGGAACATCCAGCGGTATTTCCTTGAGTGAATGCTTGTAGGCAACCCGATCGACAAAGGGAATAATGAAACGGGCGCCCGGCGATAAGGTGCGATCATATCGGCCCAACCGCTCAATAATCCACGCATTCTGCTGCGGTACGATGGCAATGGACTTGACCAGGAAGACCAGTACCAGCACAACCAGTATGGCGAGAAAGATAATCGATGTATCCATAATTTGACTCCTGAACTACGAGCTGCTTGGTGTAAGAGGGCCCGATACAGGCGTGACGACAAACACGATGCCGTCAATATCGGTAATACGATAGCTGCCGGGAACCGGCGTGCCGCTGACAGCGGGATCCAGCCGTACCTGCCACGTCGCTCCACGGTATTGAATCACTGCCGTCTTCATGGGAGACCAGTCCGTGACGTGCACAGCCTGACCGATATCCAGATTGACATCGGTATTTCGGCTGGCGTCGTGGCGCGAGCCACGTTTGACAAAGCCGCTGGATTTGAGAATAAAAAAACCTGCGATGCCCAGCACGCTGAAGGTAAGCAATTGCCAGGCAAGCTCGCCACCCAGCCAGCTCACTACTCCCGCGCCTGCTGCGGCGACCGCGACCAGCAACAGGAAAAAAGTACCTGTGAGCAGCTCAAGAATAAGCGCGATGGCTGCAACAACAAACCAGATCCACATGATCGCCTTCCTGCAGTAGATGCGTGCCACAATGGCCCGCATGCAGAAGCACAGCAGCCATCAGGTGACTGCCGTACCCCCAAAACCACTATCAATTGATACCGAGCAATTCCACTTCAAAGACCAGCGTCGCATTGGGAGGAATGACGCCGCCTGCGCCGCGCGCACCATAGCCCAGCTCAGCCGGTATGGTCAGCTTGCGAGTGCCACCCACTTTCATGCCCTGCACACCCTGATCCCAGCCTTTGATCACGTGGCCAGCGCCCAGTGGAAATGAGAATGGCTGCCCTCTGTCCTTGCTGGAATCGAATTTCTGGCCATTGTCCTTGAGCCAGCCGGTATAATGCACCGACACCTGCTGTCCGCTTTTTGCCTGTTCGCCACTTCCTTCGGTGACATCTTCAATAATAAGTTCGCTCACGTGTATCTTCCTGAATACGGGGTAAAACACCAGTGTACCGTAAGTCGCTGATGCATTCGACAAAAAGACCCGATCATAGCGGGGATTGGACTGCACAATACGGGACAGCACATCGCCAACCCGCACTCCGCCCCGCGCCAGGCACAGGATTCTGTTGAATTTCCAGCCCGATTGATGAACCACCATGACAAAACAAAACGGGCACCCTGCCCTGACCCGTGATCAGAAAAAGGTGCCCGCAAATGCCTCGGCCGCTGCCCTCCGGCAGTGAGCTGGCGCTGGCCAGCGTTTATTTGGCCAGTTTCTGCCAGGTGTCGACAACCGTATCGGGATTGAGCGACATCGTCAGAATACCCTGCTCTTTGAGCCATACAGCCAGATCCGGATGGTCACTGGGCCCCTGGCCACAAATGCCGACGTATTTATTGGCTTTCAGGCACGCCTGGATAGCCCGTTGCAGCATGAACTGCACCGCAGGATCACGCTCGTCAAAATCGGCAGCCAGCAGCTCCATGCCCGAATCGCGATCCAGCCCCAGCGTAAGCTGGGTCATGTCGTTGGAACCGATAGAGAAGCCATCGAAATATTCGAGGAACTGATCGGCCAGGATGGCATTGGATGGTACTTCGCACATCATGATGACACGCAGGCCGTTCTCACCGCGTTTCAGGCCGTTATCTGCCAGCAGGCCGATGACTTTTTCCGCCTGACTCAGCGTGCGCACGAATGGCACCATGATTTCAACGTTGGTCAACCCCATGTCATCGCGAACAAATCGCAGCGCTTCGCATTCCATACGGAAACATTCGGCAAAATCTTCAGCAATGTAGCGCGAGGCGCCACGAAAACCCAGCATCGGGTTCTCTTCCTCGGGTTCGTAGCGAGAGCCGCCCACCAGCTTGCGATACTCATTGGACTTGAAGTCGGACAGGCGCACAATAACCGGCTTGGGATAAAACGCAGCAGCGATGGTCGCAATACCTTCGGCCAGTTTTTCGACAAAGAAGGCACGTGGGCTGGCATAGCCACGGGCAGCCGACTCCACCGCTTTCTTGAGCTCCGCGTCAATGTTCGGATAGTCCAGCACCGCCTTGGGGTGCACATTGATGTTGTTGTTGATGATGAATTCCAGACGGGCCAGACCGACGCCGCCGTTGGGAATTTGGCAAAAATCAAACGCCAGTTGCGGGTTACCCACGTTCATCATGATCTTGACCGGAATCTCGGGCATCTCGCCGCGACGCACTTCTTCTACTTCGGTTTCAAGAAATCCGTCGTAAATGCGACCCTCGTCGCCTTCGGCGCATGAGACAGTGACTTCGGCGCCTTCCTTGAGGTCTTCTGTGGCCGTTGCACATCCGACAACAGCAGGAATGCCCAATTCACGGGCAATGATTGCCGCATGGCAGGTACGCCCGCCACGGTTGGTGACGATGGCTGCAGCGCGTTTCATGACGGGTTCCCAGTTCGGGTCTGTCATGTCTGTCACTAACACATCGCCGGCCTGCACCTGATCCATATCGTTGATGTCGGAGACGACACGGACCTTGCCTGAGCCGATTTTCTGGCCAATGGCGCGACCGGTAATAAGGACCTTGCCGGTTGCTTTCAATTTGTAGCGCAGCTGGACATCGTTGTCGGTCTGCTGAGATTTCACCGTTTCGGGACGAGCCTGCAGAATATAGAGTTTGCCATCGATGCCATCGCGACCCCATTCGATATCCATGGGGCGCTGGTAGTGTTTCTCGATGATGACCGCGTAACGGGCCAGCTCGATCACTTCATCGTCGGTCAGTGAGTAGCGGTTACGTTCTGAAACTGGTACCTCAACGGTGTTGACGGCATTTTCGCCAGGCTTGCGCTCCCCGTTGAACTCCATTTTGATCAGTTTTGAGCCGATGCGGCGCCCGACGATCGGATATTTTCCCGACGCCAGCGTGGTTTTGAAAACATAGAATTCGTCCGGATTGACAGCGCCCTGCACCACGGTTTCACCCAAGCCGTACGAAGAAGTGATAAATACGACGTCGTTGAAACCGGATTCGGTATCCAATGTAAACATCACACCGGCACTGCCCTTGTCGGAACGCACCATGCGCTGGATACCAGCAGACAATGCCACGTCTGCGTGCGCGTAGCCTTTGTGGACGCGATAGGAAATAGCACGGTCGTTATATAGTGACGCAAAAAAATGACGAATTTTATCCAGCACATCGTCAATACCAGCGACGTTCAGGAACGTTTCCTGCTGGCCGGCAAAGGAGGCATCGGGCAAGTCTTCTGCGGTGGCAGATGAGCGCACGGCAAACGAACCCTTGCCATCGGCATCAAGCTGCGCGTAGGATTGGCGGATCTGTTTTTCGAATTCGTCAGAGAATGGTGCTTCGGTAATCCAGCCTCGGATTTCTGCACCGGCTTGCGCCAGTTCGCGAACATCCTCAGGGTTAAGCGAGGTAAGACGATCAGCGATGCGCTTGTCCAGCCCGGAGGTCTTGAGAAAATCGCGGAAGGCATCGGCAGTGGTGGCAAAACCACCGGGCACACGAACCCCGGCATTGGCCAACTGGCTGATCATTTCCCCGAGCGAGGCATTTTTCCCGCCGACAGAGTCAACATCCGACATGCGGAGTTTCTCGAATGGAACAACATACGACATTTAAGTCACCCTTAGATTAAAATGAAAGCTTATTTGGTTAGAAAATGCACGCTTTTCTAACCAAATAAGCCTGATACTATCGGCCAGGTACAAAGTATCATGATTGTACCGTCTTTTTCTACACTCACAGGATCAAATTGGAACATGCCAGAATCACAAAAAAAACGGACGGTCTTCATCGTATCTGACGGCACGGGCATTACGGCAGAGACCTTCAGTCACTCCGTTTTGTCGCAATTTAGCGCGGATTTTGATTTCACGCTATTACGCGAGCCTTTTGTCACTTCCGAGGAAAAAGCAGCCAAGGTTGCCGAAAAAATCAACGCGGCGGCCCTGGCTGAAAATACGCCGCCGCTGCTGTTCAGCACATTGGTCAAACCCGAAATTCTGGCCGTGGTGCAGCAATCGAACTGTATTTTTCTGGATATTTTCGGCGCCTGCGTCAACCAGCTTGAAACCGCCCTGGAAACCAAATCGCGCCCGACCATTGGCCTGTCCCACTTGAGCGCCAGTTCCAAACAATATCGCAACCGTATCGAAGCCATTAATTTTACGCTTGCGCATGATGACGGGCAGTTCGTGCACGGCCTGAAGGAAGCCGACGTCATTTTGGTGGGTGTTTCACGCTGCGGCAAAACACCAACCAGTCTCTACCTTGCCATGCAATACGCCATCAAGGCAGCCAATTTTCCCTTGATTCCCGAGGATTTTGAACGCGGCGCGCTGCCCAAAACGCTTCAGCCGTATCGCAACAAGCTGTTCGGCCTGTCGATCCAGCCCGATCGCCTTTCCGAGGTACGCAACGAACGCCGCCCGGACAGCCAATACGCTTCGATCAAACAATGTTTGTATGAGGTCGCCGAAGCAGAACGCCTGATGAGACGCGAGAGCATCCAATGGCTATCGACAACGACTAAATCTATTGAGGAAATCTCTACGACGGTTATCCAGATCCTGGGGCTCAAATCCAACTCCTCGGCGACCTATTGATATCCACTGTGAAACACACGCCAGCCAGGCGCGATCAAGTTTGCATATGCTGGCGCCGTTGCTCGAATAACAGGATTGCCGCAGCAACCGCGGCGTTCAGCGACTCCACGGCATCGCTCTGTGGGATAAAAATGCACTGATCGGCATCGGCCAGAATGCCGGGGTGGACGCCCTGCCCTTCATTGCCAACGACCCACAGGCAGGCAGCTGGCAAAGCGCCTGCATACAGGCTGCGCGCGCCAGGCGCTAGCGAGGATGCCAAAACCGGCATATCCAGTCTGCTCTTGATGTCGGGAAAGTGCTGATGCTCATAAATCTCCAGCGCAAAATGGGCGCCCTGCGCACTGCGCAGCACCTTGGGAGACCAGGCGCCTACACATCCTGCCGAAAGCAATACGTCCCTGACGCCGGCGGCTGCCGCCGTTCGCAAAATAGTGCCCAGATTGCCAGGGTCCTGCAGGCGGTCAAGCCACAAGGCAGTGGTGGAAAGCCGGGTAATGGTCGCAGGGATGGGACGTGTCGCGACAAACATGATGCCTTGCGGTGTTTGCACCGTAGCAATAGCGTTAAATAGCACGTCAGCAAGCAGATATTGGCGCGCAGCGTCGTTTGCAGCAAGCAGGCGGACGATATCAGGGTGATCGACTGCAGAAGCCTGCACCAAAACCGATTCAGGCGGACCGTAGCGCTTCAGCCATTCTTCACACAGGTGCACGCCTTCAAGCAGGATGCGGGTCTTGTCCCGCCCTGCCGCTACTTTCATGCCCTGTCGGACCACTAAATTGTCTTTTGACTGAATCTGTTTCATAAAAAATATCCCTGCCTCAGCAGGGATATTAACGTATTTCTGTTGCAGACCAAATATGCTGGCCTGCGCTTTTCATTAAACGACGTCAGGCGATTTATTGCCGTCAAAATCGGTCCAGTACCTTTCCTGATAGTTATACAGTTTGCATGCCTTGACTGTGCGAAAGTACCACGACCAACTGAACATTTGAATTACGATTCGGCTTGGCAACATGTCTTCCAGCGTTTTCTGTGCTTTTTTCAGCTTGTACAACGGGATACTCATGTCAACGTGATGCGCGGTGTGTTCCATGATATGGTGCATGAGCGTGCCGAATTTGAGTCGGAACATCATGTGGACAGTGGTCGATACAAACGGCTGCGCTTTAGCCCAGACCGCGCGATTATCGTGCCACACCACACGCGTGTGCGTGTGCTGAATATAAACCACAAAGCCGATCATGTAAAACCAGAACAACAATGGAATCAGCCAGGCAAATGCCACCAGCATGAGTACCGACTGCCCGGTTGCATGTGCCGCGTAGACCACCCCACCGAGCCAGGCCAGCCCGAAAATGCTTACCAGCAGGCCGTCCCAGAAGAACACCTTGCGCTGGGTTCCCATATACCCCTTGCCAGGGAACATCATGCGGTTCCACCAGATCTCAACGATGTAATAGATGCCGGCACCAAGAGGACCGCGATAGACGCGCTCCATGAAGCGCCCCATGGGCGACAGGGCGTCATACTCTTCTTTTGTCTTCGGACACCAGACGAAATCCATTCCCTTCAGATTGGTAAAGCCGTGGTGTACCACATTGTGCCCTACATCCCAAAGACTGTAGGGCGACACTGCGGGCAGAAAGGCGATACGGCCTATCCACTTATTGAGCTTGCGATGAGGCGTCAGACTTTGATGGCAGGCATCATGTCCGATAATGAAGAGGCGACCAATCACGAAACCGGCCACCAGTGCGCAAATCAGCTTGAGCCACCATGCCGACAGAAAGATGGTGCCAGCCAGCAGGGTCAGAAGCAAAGTGTAATCAACAAACAGCAGCAGAAACGCGCGAAACGTATTCTGTTGGGAGATGGGGATCAGCCAGCTGCGTATGATTTTCCGGTGCGGCAATTCTGCATCGGGCGCAATAGGGGTAAATTTCGTTTCCATTATGTGATTTTCATGTCGGGTGTCCCCGCAAATAGGCAGTGCATATTGTACTTGTAATAGGCTTCAGCTACGTGTCAATTTAATGCAATGTTCTATTTAGTGCACGTTTCAGAAGAAAAAACCGATTTTCGATGCATTCTGAAGCCAGTTTACAGACAATAAAGGCTCAATCAAACAAGTTACACTCATGAATGTTGAGGGAATAACACTAATTTTACGCCAAAAAGCCCTCGTTTGTCTGTAACGACATAAGGGTACGGACCGGCGCAAATGTACTGCGGTGCACCGGGCACGGACCGTGGGTTTTCAGGCGCTCCAGATGCAGCGCGGTGCCATACCCTTTGTGCTGGTCAAATGCATATTGTGGATACTGCGCGTGCAATTGCAGCAGTTGCGCATCCCTGGCTGTTTTTGCCAATATGGATGCGGCAGAAATGCATGCATGCAGGGCATCGCCCTTGATCACTGCGTGGCATGGCACACCCAGCCCCTTGGGCACCTGGTTTCCGTCAATCAATACCAGTTCTGCCTGCTGTTGCTCGCAAGACACTGTCAACCCTTCGAATGCGCGTTTCATTGCCAGCATGGTTGCGCCCAGAATATTGAACTGGTCTATTTCCGCAACGCTGGCGCTCGCGATGGACCAGGCAAGGGCTTTGTCACGAATGCGCAGCGCAAGGCTGTCACGTTTGGCAGCCGTCAGGGTTTTTGAATCGGCCAGGCCGTTGATACGACGCCCGGGATCAAGAATGACCGCGGCGGCAAAGACATCCCCGGCCAACGGCCCCCTGCCCGCTTCATCGATACCGGCAGTCATGCGCGGCATAGGCAGATTGCCAAACAGAGAGAGATCAGCCGTTCGCCGTCGCAAGAATCGCCTCCGCTGCCAGTTTTGCCGTATCTCGATTGAGCTCACGATGCAACTGGCGAAATTTCGCTTCGGTTTGCTCAATATACGTCGTGTCGGTCAACGCCCGTACGCACGCTCTGGCCAGATTGGTCGGCGTGGCCGCTTCCTGCAGCAGCTCGGGCACCGCGAATTCACGCAGCAGCACGTTGGGCAGGCCGACCCACGGCAGTGAGGGGCCACCCTGCCCGGCTTTCCACTCCATCAGCCGGCGCATCAGTGGTGTGAGCACATAGGAAATAACCATGGGTCGCTGAAACAAGGCCGTTTCCAGTGTCGCCGTGCCGCTGGCAACCAGCGCGGCGTCACAGGCTTCCATAATATCCCAGGCGATGGGGTGATCAGCCACTCGACTGCGAAAACACTGCAAATTTTTCACCGGATAGCGCTGGGCAATCGCATTGAACTGCGCCTGGCGGGCTTCATTGACCAGCGGCACAATAAACCGCAGGGACGGATCGTCTTTTTGCAGCAGACTCGCCGCTTGCAGAAAACGCGGCGCCAGTTCGGCAATTTCCGAGGCACGGCTGCCCGGCAAAATGGCCAGCACCGCTCCGTCCGAGTCCATGCCCAGCCGTAGACGCGCCCGCTGTTTGTCGGGCTGTGCTGGGATCTGCGCTGCCAGCGGGTGACCGACATAGGTTACAGGCACGCCTTCCTTGCGATAGATTTCTTCCTCAAAAGGAAACAGCACCAGCATGTGGGAAACGGCAGCACGGATCTTGTGGATTCTTTCGTAACGCCATGCCCAGATGGATGGGCCTACAAAATGAACAGTAGGAATGCCGCGCTGGCGAAGATGGTGCTCAAGACGAAGATTGAAATCAGGCGCGTCTACACCAACAAAGACGTCAGGTCGCAACTTGAGCACTGAGGAACGAAAGCGCAAATGCGTCTGAATAAGCCGGGGAAGATTTTTAAGCGCATCCACGTATCCAAAAACGGACAGATCGTCCATTGGATACAGCAGTTGCATTCCCTGCTGCCGCATCTCAGGGCCGCCGATTCCGGAGACCTGCAGCCCCGGGTCGCGCGCGCGCACACCTTGTATGATCCTGGAGGCGAGCAGATCACCGGAGGGCTCGCCCGCCACCATCGACAAGACCAGGCTCATCCCCGGCTAACGCCACGCGAGGCTGTTTCGAAGAAGCTCACAAATGGATCAAGCACGCTGGCAGTATCCGGATGATCCTGCTGATAGCGAATGATTTCCTCGGCTGCATCAGCGGTGCTCAGCTTGCGCATATAAATAATTTTATAGGCGTCTTTGATGGCGTGAATCTGTTCCGCCGTGAAGCCGCGACGCTTGAGTCCTTCGGAATTGATACCGGCAGGCCGATAGGGTTGGCCAGCCCCCAGAATATAAGGGGGAATATCCTGGCGAATTGCGCTCATGCCGCCTGTCATGGAGTGGGCACCGATATGAATGTATTGATGTGCGGCGGAGCTGCCGCCAACAATGGCCCAGTCGTCAATATGAATGTGGCCGGCCAGTTGTACGCAATTGGCCAGAATGGTGTGACTGCCGATCTGGCAATCATGGGCGATATGTACGTACGCCATGATCCAGTTATCATCACCCAGGCGTGTGGTACCCACATCTTGTGTCGTGCCGGTGTTGATAGTCACAAACTCGCGAATGGTATTGCAGTCGCCGATTTCCAGCGACGTTTTTTCGCCAGAGTATTTTTTGTCCTGCGGGTTGCCACCGATCGAACAAAAACGGTAGAACACGTTGTTTTTGCCGATTGTCGTCAAGCCATCGATGACGCAATGTTCGCCAACAACGCTGCCTTCACCGATCGTGACATTGCCATGGATGACGGAATAGGCACCCACCCTCACGGATGGATGCAGCTTTGCGCCATCATGAATAATGGCGGTGGAATCAATAAGTTTGGTCATTGCTCGTCCAGATCACGAATCGCGCACATAATCGCAGCTTCAGCTACAACTGCCCCGTCTACGGTGGCACGTGCACTGTATTTACAGATGACTTTGCTGACACGATCAGCAGTAACTTCCAGCTGAAGCTGGTCTCCCGGAACTACCGGCTTGCGAAAGCGCGCCCCATCTACACCCACCAAATAGTAGGCCTTGCGCGAGATATCCTGTTTGCAGGAGCCATCTTCCTCTGCGAAAGAAAATATCGCCGCAGCCTGAGCCAGCGCTTCAATGATCAGCACCCCGGGCATGACAGGTCTGCCGGGAAAGTGCCCGTTGAAAAACGGCTCATTGATGGTCACATTCTTGATGGCAATAATGCTTTTGCCAGGTACCATTTCCAGGACTCTGTCTACAAGCAGCATCGGATAGCGATGTGGAAGCCGCGCCATAATGCTTTGAATATCTACTTGCATGAATAATCCTGTAATTAAAATCTATGGTTATAGGGATGGGGGTATTTTAGACAATTTCGCCGGAAAATAGCGAGCCTTCGGCAACGAACGGGATATTATGCCTTTTCCAGATCGCGCAGGCGACGACGCAATTGTGCAAGCTGCAGCAGGACCGCTGCATTTTTCTGCCACACGGTATGCTCAGCCAACGGAAATACGCCGGTATAGCGCCCGGGCTTGCTGATGTCGGACATAACACTGGTTGCGCCGGATATGTGCACATCATCGCCCAGCGTAATATGTCCCGAGAGCATGGCCGCGCCGGCAATGGTGCAGCGCTTGCCGATGGTCGTGGAGCCTGCGATACCCACGCAGCCGGCCATAGCCGTATGATCGCCAATCTGCACGTTGTGCCCGATCATGATTTGATTATCCAGCTTCACGTCATTGCCGATGCTGGTGTCGTCCAGCGCGCCGCGGTCGATCGTGGTATTGGCGCCAATTTCAACATCGTTGCCAAGAACGACGCCACCAAATTGGACGATTTTGGACCAGCCACCCGGCTCGCGCGTTGCGTCCGGCGCAAAACCGAAACCATCAGCGCCCAATACCGCACCACTGTGGACAATGCAGCGCTCGCCCAGGCGGACATCGGCATAAAACGTCACACGGGCGTGCAACAGACTATCTGCGCCGATATGGCTATCACGGCCAATGACGCAGGCGGGACCGATGGTGACGCCATCGCCGATTTGTACGTTTTCTTCGATGACCACATGAGGGCCGATGGCAACATTATTGCCAATGCTGGCGCTTTCATGGATGACGGCCGTTGGATGGATGGTGCGCGACAGCCGTGCCAGGCGCTGTTTCTCAAACCATTGGCTCAGGCGAGAATACAGCAGGTACGGGTCTTCGCAACATACCACCAGGTACGGCGTTTGCGATGGGAGGTGTTCGAGCGCCCGTCCAGGAAGCATGACCGCTGCGGCCTTTGTGGTAGCCAGTTGCTCGAAGAACTTGGGATTGGAAAGAAAGCTGATGGATTGCGCAGTCGCATGCGTCAGGGATGCGATGCCAGTGATGACCGGCATCGCCCTGCTTTGTGGATTTTTTATTTCCCACTCCAGACCCTGTGTATCGGCTGCGCTAAGCAGGCGGTCCAGCGTTACCGCGTGAACAGTCTCAGGATCCTGCGCCATGTTTATTTACCGTTGTCGAGAGCTTTGATAACAGTATCGGTAATATCAATACGTGGACTGACGGTTACCGCATCCTGCACAATCAGATCGTAATTCTGTTTTTCAGCAATGTTTTTGATCGCTGCGTTTGCCTTCTCGACAATGCCGGAGAATGCTTCGTTACGGCGACGATTGAAGTCTTCCTGGAATTCACGACGCTTGCGCTGCAGGTCGGTATCAAGATCGGACAGTTCGCGCTGAGCCTTGGTCCGATCTGAATCGGACATGACGGGCGCATTCTTGTCGAAACTTTCGTATTTGGTGCGCAGCGTGCTCGCCAGCTTCTGAAGTTCAGAGTCGCGTTTTTTGAACTCGCCTTCGATTTTAGTCTGGGCGTCTTTTGCGGGCGCTGAATCACGCAGGATTTTTTCCGTATTGACGAAACCGATTTTGATATTGGAAACCGGAGCACTTTCAGCCGCGGCTGATGCTGCATTCGCCGGTTTTTTGTCTGCAGCTTTGCCGGCAGTTTGTGCAAATGCAACAGAAGATGCAGAAACGCCGAGCACAGTAGCCACAAGCAACTGGTTAATTGTGCGTTTGTTGAACTTCGTATGTGCCAAGCTAAAACTCATATACATTAACCTTCAGAGAAAAAATTGATTATAGCGTTAAAAAGCAGGCGATGACGTCTGTCGCCCGCTTAGGGCGACTGCAGACGTGTTACAACAGACTACTTACGGCAAAAGAATCAAAATGACGTACCAATCTGGAATTGG
>NZ_JBQEAU010000058.1:0-8326 GCF_052108595.1 Advenella sp. | reverse complement strand
CTTGTTATCACCAGGTTTGGGACTAATAGGATGTGCGTAGGAAATTTCCAGCGGCCCCAACGGTGATTGCCAAGACAGACCTACCCCGGCCGAATAGCGCCAACCGCATGGATCCTCGACAAGCCCGCCTTCATCTACGTTACCGGTGGTGCAACTTGCCTTGCCTGTTGTGCCCACCTTACCAGCATCGGCAAAGACAAACCAGCGCAATGTGCGATCGTTATGGGTGCCGGGGAATGGAAGATACAACTGCACATTACCGACAACACGGGTTGAACCGCCCAGATAGTCTCCGGATACGGGATCGCGCGCGCCCAGGGAAGCGCCTTCATAACCACGCACCGAACCGATACCACCGGCGTAAATGTTCTTGATGACCGGGAATGGCTTGTCGTTGGACAGTGAACGGCCATAGTCGGCACTCAGGTTGAACGCCAGCGTGTAGTCCTTGCCCAGTGGCAGGTAATACTGCTGCTGAGCGCTTAACATATAATATTTCAGGTCGCCCACACCCAGTGTACCCTGTATGGAACTCAAATAGCCGCGTGTTGGCGCCAGCGCATTGTCACGGGTATCCTTTCTCCAGCCCAGATTAAGCATCAGCACATTGGTGGATTCACCATAATCATCTACAAAGTCACGATACGCCTTGGGAATCAGATAGCCTGAGTTTTCACCGGGCAACGTGATTTTGCTGTTCTCGAAAGTGGCGCCCATGATAATCCGGTCATTTTCGGAAATCGGTACGCCAAAGTTCATGCCCAGGCCGATTGTACGGGTGCGATAAGAATCTTCGTCCTGCTCAACGTTATAGTTCAGCGGTGTTTCGGTACGGTAATACAGCGAGGTCGTGCGGCTGATGCCGCTGGTTGTCCAGTATGGATCAGTGTGGGTCAGACTGACATTACGATAGCGTTTGCTGGTATTGACCTGCAGACCAAGATCGGTGCCCGAACCAAAAACGTTCTCCTGGCTGATACCGGCAGTGAACGACAGCTTGTCGGTAGTCCCATAGCCCACCCCAAGATTGATCAGACCGGTCGGTTTTTCCTTGACGTCCACATTCACGTCAACCAGGTCATCCGCGCCGGCAACCGGCATCTGAGTCACGTCTACACTGTTGAAATAACCAAGACGATTGACCCGGTCCTTTGACTGGGAAAGACGGTTTTCATCGTACCACCCGGATTCCTGTTGACGCATTTCACGACGGATAACCTCATCACGCGTACGTACATTACCACCAATATTGATACGGTTTACATACGCGCGGCGACCGGGATCCACAAAAAAAGTCAGATCGGCTTCCTGGGTTTCCTTGTCAGGCACCGGATTGGCGTTGACGTTGGCGAACGCATAGCCGAGTCCGCCCAGATAGCTCTTGATTGCATCCGTGGTTTTCTGCGCCCGTTCTTCACTGTACGTTTCACCAGGCTTGGGTTCGATCAGCGCCTGCAGCTCGTTGTTCAATCCCATCAGGTTCCCAGCCAGCTGCACTTTGCGCAGTTTGTAAGGCTTGCCCTCGTTGACGGTCAGGTTGATTGAAATATCTTCACGATCTGGTGTGATATTGACCTGTGGCGAATCCATGGAGAAATCCAGATAACCGCGATCCAGGTAATATTTACGAATGGATTCGCTATCCTTGTCCAGCTTTTCACGCGAATATTTGTCCGAGCCCGTATACCAGGTCATATAACCGGGTGTGGTCATGTCCATCTGATCGCGCAGTGTGCCTTCGGAGAAGGCTTCATTGCCCACAAAATGGATGTCCCTAATGCGGGAGATACTGCTTTCCTGCACGGTGAAGCTGATGCCGACGCGGTTATTAGGCAATGGCGTAATGGCCGAATTAACTTCGGTGCCATAGTGGCCCTTTGAAACATATTGCGACCGGATTTCATTCTTGGCGCGCTCGAGCAAGGCTTCATCGTAGGCGCGCCCTGCGCCAAAGCCGACACCGGACAGCGTTTCAGTAATGGTTTTGCTATCGAATGCCTTCATTCCGTCAAACGTGACCGATGAAATGACCGGACGCTCTACCACATTCACATACACGATACGGTTACGTGTGGAAATATTGACATCATTGAACAGGCCAGTGGCAAAAAGCCGCTTGACCGAATCTGTGGCCTGCTCTTCTGTAAACTGTTTGCCGACACGGGCTGGAACGTAATTGAACAGCGTTGCCGGATCGGTACTGCGCAATCCTTTTACCTGAATATCCTGCACCACGAATGGCGCAAATGCAAAAGATGCCTGCGGAAGAATGAGCATTGCGATCAGAACCGGGATCGCTTTCTTTTTCATTGAACTAAGCTGTCTCAAAGACATTCGGACTTTCCTTGTGGATTCGGATATGCATAAGCGCTAAATTGTATGTCAGAACACAGCGTCTTGTCAGCAATTTTCCTTGTATGTTAATACGTTAGCGGCATCACCGGCCTTATCCGGCAATTCTCATGACATCATTGAGAAATGCCACTACCATCAGGGCAAGCAGCAGCATATAGCCAAATGCCAAGCCCTTCTCCTGCACAAATGCCGGCAAGGGACGGCCCCGCACAATTTCAAAAAAAGCAAACAGCATTTGCCCGCCATCCAGGCCGGGGATCGGAATCAGGTTGAGCACACCAATACTGATGGTGATCAACGCAATAAACTCAATGAATCGCTCGAACCCCAGGCTGGCGGATTTGCCAGCGTAGTCGGCAATGGTGACAGGTCCGCTGATATTTTTCCAGGACACCTGCCCAATTACCATTTTACCCAGCATTTTTACCGAAAACCAGGCAGTATCGAGCGTTCTCGTCGTGGCCAGGGCCACACTTTCAAACAACCCGTACCTTACGAATGTCATTGGGTAGCCGGACTGCAGTGCCACGCCAATTTTACCCTGCGAGACGCCATCCGGGCCTTTGGTCGGGCGCGGGGTCACATTGAGTGTGACGCGCTGGCCATCGCGCAACACAACCAGGGGCACATCCTGGCCAGCGTTTTTCTCGATTTCCTCGATAAATACCCGCGCATTCAGGTCTGTACGGGCGCCGGCCTGCACAATGACATCACCCTGTTTTATCCCGGCGGCTTCTCCGGCGCCGCCGGCAATAACCTGCGCCGCACTCGGCGGCGGTGCATCAATATCCAGCCCGTTCAGCCTGGACAGATTGACCCCTTCAAGGTCTTTAGGGGCTGCCAGCAAGGCAATCGTAGCGTCACGGTCGGTATTGCTTTGATCCCGCAATTGCAATGTGACCGACTGTCCCAGAATCATGGGTTCCAGCAATTGTTGCTGCAACTGGGTCCAGGAATGAACGTCGCTGCCATTGAGGCCGATCACCCGATCGCCCTTCATTACGCCCGCAACCTGGGCAGGTGTTCCGGCGGCCGGTGCACCCAGGATCGCCTGCGGCACATTGCTGCCTGCCATGTACATGACCGAATAAATGAGAATGCCCAGCAGCAGGCTGAAGCCCGGGCCCGCGGCAAAAATCAGCATGCGCTGCCAGGGAGATTTTTCGCTCATGGCTCCCCTGCCCGGCTGTGCCTTGAGGCCCGCCTGGGGTTCAGCCAGAGGCTTGACGTAACCACCCAGCGGCAACGCCGAAATGACCCATTCCGTACCGCGGGTATCGCGCCGGCTAAGCAGCACTTTACCAAAGCCAAGTGAAAAGCGCTCGACATGAACACCGCAAAGGCGTGCAGCCAGATAGTGCCCCAGCTCGTGAAAAACCACCACGATACTGATCGTGACAATGAAAAAAATAATACTGGAAAGCATAATAGTCAGACCGAGGCAGGTAAAAACGTCCTGGCGCGTTCGCGTATCAGGAGGTCAAGCTGGAAAACATCATCAATGTGAGTAATCGGGTTGGTCTGGCCGCTTTGCCAGTCCAGCGCTCGATCAATCACATCTGCAATTTGGGTGAAACGCAAACCGCCCTGCAGAAAATGGGCCACGGCGATCTCGTTGGCCGCGTTCAGGGCAATACACTCGGCCTGGCCTGCCTGCAAAGCATCAAAGGCCAGCTTCAGACAGGGGAAGCGCGCAAAATCGGGAAGCGAAAAATTCAGCTGCTGCAGCTTGCGCAGATCGAAGGCTGGCGTATTGCTTTCGATGCGCTCGGGATACCCCATGACATAGGAAATCGGAATACGCATATCCGTGTTGCCCAGTTGGGCCAACAGCGAACCGTCGATAAACTCGACCATGGAGTGCACCGTGCTCTCGGGATGGATGACCACGTCGATTTTGTCGGGTGCCAGGCCGAACAGAAAGTGCGCCTCGATCACTTCCAGGCCTTTATTGAGCATTGTCGCCGAATCTACGGAAATCTTCTGCCCCATGCTCCAGTTCGGATGACGGCAAGCCTGTTCTGGCGTTACGTGGTCCAGCTCACTGATGGCTATATCACGAAACGGGCCGCCCGAGGCAGTGAGAATCAGTCGCTGTATTTGTTGCTTTTGCCTGCCGTTTTGCAGACACTGGAAAATGGCATTGTGTTCGCTATCGACGGGTAATAATTGCGCGTTATGGGTTTGCACCGTGTGCATAAATAGCGATCCGGCGGCGACCAGCGCTTCTTTGTTGGCCAGCAAAATACGCTTGCCCGCCTGCGCTGCTTCGAACGCCGACGCCAGGCCCGCAATGCCGACTATCGCCGCCACCACGCAATCTGTCTCGGGATCCCTGGCCGTTTCGCACAATCCGCGTTCGCCCATCCTGATCTCTGGCAGCGCATGCTGGGCAGGCCAGTGCTCGCGGAACGCATCAACGGCATCGACGTCCGGCACAATGACCACTTTGGCCGAAAACTCAAGCGCCAGCTGCGCCAGTTTCTGCATGCGTCGCTGGGCACTGAGTGCGTACACACTGAATCTGTCTGGGTGCCGGCGCACAATATCGAGTGTGCTGTCGCCAATCGAGCCGGTTGCTCCGAAAATCGTAATATTCTGCATGGACTTTCTTTTCCGGAAAAGTGTTTGGGCGCAAGCGCCGTTAATGAAAATGCCGGATCAGCATCCATAAGGCAAGAACCAGTGGGGTGACCGAGAGTATCGAATCGAACCGGTCCCAGACTCCGCCATGTCCCGGCAAAAGATTGCTTGAATCCTTGATGCCGGCGCGGCGCTTGATCAGGGATTCATACAAATCGCCAATCATGGAATACGTTGCCAACACAGCCCCAACCAATAGCACAAGAAACGCGGGGAAATACTGGTGCACATAGCCGGCAAAGCTGCCGTCGATATACATGGTGGCGAGCATCCAGATGACCGCTGCAATCAGACCACAGATTGCACCCGATCGGGTTTTGCCCGGGCTGATAGCCGGTGCCAGCCTGGCGCCGCCAAAATGCTTGCCACCAAAATAGGCAAAAGTATCCGCACACCAGATAACACCCAGGAACGAGAAAATAAACCAGACTCCGTGTTGCAAGTGCAGCATCGCCAGGGCCAGCGCACTGCCGCCAACGACAATGATGCCGGCCAGGCTGCTGAGCACACTGACCGGTGTACGCTGCGTATCGGCACGGTTCAGGATCAGCGGCACCGCGATTGTCCAGAACAACACCCCCAGCGTGGCAACACCAGCGGCAACCGGCGAGATCCCGCCGGCCCACGGCATACCTGCGGGCATGACGCCAGCAGTGGTCACAGCAGCATCATCAAACCCCGCGATTGCGGTCCATCCCGCCACAATCAGATAAACAATGGCGATAATCCGCGCCGCATTTGCCGAGGCAGTCAGCCGCAGCCATTCCCACAACGCAATGGCACTCGCTATGGCGACAAAGATGCGAAAGTAGACCGGCGCAAGAAAAACGCTGACCAGCAGCAGAACGATCAACAGAACGACCGCGGTAATGATGCGCTGCAATAACATGCGCTCTCCTTCAGGCGGACGGGGAATCATCCGAAATTTGCGCGCTGGTTCGGCCGAATCGGCGTTCACGCCCACGATACCACTCGATAGCCCGATCCATGTCCCTGGCGCTGAAATCAGGCCAGTAACAGTCGGTAAAATATAATTCGGTGTAGGCAAGCTGCCAGACAAGAAAGTTTGAAATGCGGCTCTCGCCGCCTGTGCGAATGAACAAGTCGGGCTCGGGGGCCCAGTTCATGCAGAGATACTCGCCGAGCAACTGCTCAGACACCTGCGCTGTATCCTGGGTCAATTCCGGGTGCGCCTGCAACATTTTGCGAAAGGCCTGCAAGATATCCCAGCGCCCTCCGTAGTTGGCCGCAATGGTCAGCGTCAAGCCGCTATTACCATTGGTGGTGGCTTCGGCATCCCGGATCAACTTCTGTAAATAAGGCTCGAACGGCGACAGATCACCCACTACCCGCAGCCGGACATTATTGCTGTTTAAGCGGGAGACTTCCTTTTCCAGCGCCTGCACGAAAAGCTTCATCAGCAGCGACACCTCTTCCTGCGGTCTGCGCCAGTTTTCGGAACTGAAAGCAAACAACGTCAGGTAATCAATGCCATTGGCGCCGCAATATTCCACAACTCGCCGCACCGCCTGCACGCCTTTAGCATGACCCGCTGTCCGCGGCATGAACCGACGAGTCGCCCAGCGCCCGTTTCCATCCATGATGATTGCGACATGCCTGGGTATGTTGCCAGTCTCTGGTACGCAGAGTGTGGAACTTGGATTCATGAGTTGATCTATTCAGTTAAATACAATGCCGTCGGAATAATGCCGGC
This sequence comes from Advenella sp., assembly GCF_052108595.1. Taxonomy (NCBI): domain Bacteria; kingdom Pseudomonadati; phylum Pseudomonadota; class Betaproteobacteria; order Burkholderiales; family Alcaligenaceae; genus Advenella; species Advenella sp. The sequence goes on along the minus strand of NZ_JBQEAU010000058.1, from coordinate 1,614 downwards.
ACGATCAAACCGTCATGATTTCGGCTTCTTTCTGTGTAACGACCTTGTCGATTTCGGCAACAAAGCGGTCGGTCATTTTCTGAATAACATCCTGAGCGCGACGATCATCGTCTTCAGATATTTCCTTGTCCTTGAGCAATTTCTTGAAACTGTCATTCGCATCTCGGCGCAAATTGCGCACGGCAACCTTGGCATCCTCGCCTTCGCTCTTGACCACTTTGGCCAGATCGCGGCGACGCTCTTCGGTTAATGCTGGCATGGGAACGCGGATAGTCTCGCCCATGGAGACAGGATTGAGACCCAGATCAGACTCGCGAATCGCCTTTTCAATCGGGCCGGACATCTGCTTTTCCCAAGGCTGGACACTCAGTGTACGTGCATCAACAACATTGACAGCGGCGACCTGACTGACCGGAACCGGAGATCCGTAATAGTCCACATTAACCTGATCCAGAATGCCGGCGTGCGCACGGCCCGTACGGATTTTGGACAAGTTTGTTTTCAGGGTGTCCAGTGATTTGTTCATGCGGCTCTCGGCCGACTTCTGCAATTCAGAGATACTCATTTCTTTCCTTTATACGTGTACAAGCGTGCCTTCATCTTCACCGCAAACTGCGCGGGCAAGCGCGCCCGGTTTGTTGATATTGAACACCTTGATAGGCAGTTTCTGGTCGCGACAAAGCGCAAACGCTGTGGCATCCATGATTTCCAGGCGACGTGTAATAACCTCATCGAAACTGATGCGGGAATAGCGCGTAGCGGTAGGATCCTTGTTTGGATCAGCTGAATAGACACCATCGACCTTGGTCGCTTTCAGGACGATCTCTGCGCCTATTTCTGCGCCGCGCAACGCAGCAGCCGTGTCGGTCGTGAAAAACGGATTGCCGGTGCCTGCCGCAAAAATGACGACTTTTTTCTCTTCCAGATAGCGCAAGGCCTTGGGGCGGATATAAGGCTCGATGACCTGGTCAATATTCAGGGCCGATTGCACCCGAGTGACCACGCCATGCCCCTTGAGTGCATCCTGCAGCGCCAGCGCATTCATTACCGTGGCCATCATCCCCATGTAGTCGGCGGTTGCACGATCCATGCCTTGAGCGCCGGGCGCTACGCCCCGGAAAATATTGCCGCCACCGATGACAATAGCCAGCTCGACGCCCATGCGCGAGACTTCAGCGATTTCACCAGTCATGCGATTGATGGTGCCGCGGTTGATGCCGTAGGCGTCGTCGCCCATTAACGCTTCACCCGAAAGTTTTAAAAGCACACGTTTGTATTTGCTGCTCATGGCCGAACTACCTTTGAAAATTGACACGCTATTGTAACCACTCTGGCTACGACAATTACGGAAATTAAAAAGAATCCCCTTAAAAGGGGATTCTTTGGACTGACAACCCGTAAACGAACGGGTGGCCTGTATTAGACAACTGCTTTATCGCCGGTCGCGCCTGCATGCGTTGCTGCAAACCGCAACCGCAATAAAGAGAAGTTAGTTACCAGCAGCTGCAGCGGCAACTTCTGCTGCAAAGTCGGTTGATTTCTTTTCAATGCCTTCACCGACCACAAACAGAGAGAAGCGATTGATGCTGCTTTTTTTCTCTTTGAGCATTTGCT
>NZ_JBQEAU010000057.1:0-27043 GCF_052108595.1 Advenella sp. | reverse complement strand
ACGTTTCTGCTTGGCAATTATTCGAAGACGCTGGGTGCTGCGATGCGAGTGGGCTTTATTGCCGGGCCTGCAAATATTTTGAATGAAATAGCCATGCTCAAACTGCTTTCCGGCCTGTCCACCTCAAGCCTGAATGAGCGTGTTATTCATGAAATCATTCACGGCGGGCATTATCGTTCTTATATAGAACGGCTGCGGCAACGTATCAATTGGGCGCGTACCAAGATGCTGGAGCGACTGGGCGATCTGGGCTATGTCCTGGCCCAACCTCCTGCTGCCGGGCTGTTTCTCTGGCTCGACATGTCCCGCGACGCCGAACCACTGGCTCGCCAGTTGAACCTGCACAACATTCCCGCCACGCCCGGCTCCCTGTTTTATCCTGATCAGCGCGTCAGCACTTACCTGCGTCTGTCGGTCAGCAGTTATGATCATCCCCATTTATGGGATGCGCTGGCCGCCTGGCAGCAGGGCTGATCAGCGCCAGGCATGGCCGATTGGCAAGCTTACCATCTGGATAGGTAACTTGCAGGCCTGCGACATCATTTCCGGCGCTATTGAACGCCATTTTGCACACCATTTAGCATGCCAGTCGGGGCGCCAGCGCCTGATTCACAAGGGGCAGGGTAATGAATCAGGTTCAGGCTTCGTGCAACGGAGCAGTGGCGGCATGATGCTTGACCGTGTCGGCTGCCTGCCTGGCGCCGTGGGGATCGGAAAATAGCGGGCTGCTGCCGATGATCTGGCCGTTGGCCGCTTTCAGATTGAAATAGGTTTTGCCGTTGGCGGATTTTTCAAAAACGTAGCGGCTGTCCGTTCCTGCATTCTTGCGAACCGACTCGATTCCATTTTTGGCCGAGGCAAGGGTCGTATAGGTTTCACTTCTAAGGACAGATGCGCCATCTGCTGCGTGCAGGGAAAAATGAAACTGGCCATCAACGGATTTTTTGAGTTCGAATGAAGCAGACATAGCAATGAATTTCCTTGCAAGTGTAATGGAATAAATACCGCATGAAAGAAACTGCCTGGCAAAGCATACTGCAAATTCGTGGAATGTAGAATGAAATAATATGTCTGGCCCTCTTGGGGCAGGGTGTTGCGGTACAGGCAGGCGGTGCGCAAAACCTCGGGGTGGTGCTGTGCCCGCTCAGATGTCGGTTGGCAAGTGTCATGCTGCGCTGCCAGATAATAATCGCGCTTGTAGGCGCAAGCGACAGGCGTTGTCGGGCGCCTGGTCCGTCATCGATCTCGCATCAACCACGCCATCACCTTGCTTGCAGCCACCGACAGTTTCACGGGACTGCAATTGCCTCAGTCTTGCCTGGGGTCTACTTGCTCGGGTATTTGTTGCTCAGGGGTCTCTTGTTCAGGAGCATCTTGCGGCGCAGGCGGTGTCAGTTGCCTGATTTGTAATTCGGCTGCCGCTGCCCGTGTCTGCACGGCGCTGACAAGCCCGACCAGATCGTACTGCTCGCCATTCATGTCTACTGCGCCGGCAGAGGCCAGTGACGGGTCACCCTCAATATTCAAGCTCAGGCCAATCTGATCCTGTTTACGGTACAGCAACTGGTTCCTGACCAGGATATCGATAATGGTGTCCAGTTTTTCTGCTGCCGTGGGCTCGACGGTGGATCCGGGTGAGGCCACGGCGCCGGACCTGAGCTGACTGACCCTGTCCGCGGCGCCTTGCGGCATGGCCTGATCTGCCTGCAGCTCCATGCGAACCGAGCGCAGGGCATTGAGCAGCAAGGCGTAGGGATCGTTACCGAACCGCGATAGCAGCGGAACCGGGTTGTTCAGCGCCACGTTGATCGAGGCTTTGGCAGACCCTTCCGGCAGGGTCCAGGTAATGGGCCCTACAGTGAGCTCGGGCTTGCCCGAGAGCATCAGGTCCAGGCTGGTCAGCAAAGCCATCCATTTCTGTTGTGGCACTGCCTGGTCACCGGGCTGGCCGACATTGAGCAACTGCTGCCAGGCTTGCGCTATAAACTGCATGGCGCCGGCACGGTCCAGTCCTGAAGCGGTCACGGTATATTGCAGTTTGCCAAGATCGGTGCCGTTGACGCGGACCTGGTTCAATACGGTATTTTGCTGCAGCGCCAGCAGGCTGTCCTGGGTGTCCGCTTTTGAATCGGTCTGATACTGGTCGATTTCCAGTCTGGCATCATCACTGGCAAGCGAGAATGCTGCCAATGTCGATTGTTGGCGCCATAGCGGGTTCTTTGTATCGCGACCGTCATAATGGGACGACATGGCAAGGTCCCGGAAAATTAAAGTGCTCGTACCGTTTTCGGTTTTCGGCGGCGTGACCTGTATCAACGGCATGTTTCCGGAAAACTGGGCCACCCGGTTTGTCGCGTCAACTGCGCCTTCAAAGTTCATGCCATCAAAATGCAGCTGGCCGTCTCGGATATTATTGAACGCGAGCGAGGCCACGCGTCCGCGATACCGTGTCTGTCCGTCAAGATGGGTGGTCAACAACAGTTCAAGCGGCGGCTGCCCCTGGCTCAATTCGAACAGGCGCGCGGTTTTTTCATTGTTGATCAGTGTGACGTGGCTGAGTGCCCGCACCGGTTCCAGTTTGCCCTGCTGCAGTCGGGACAGGGGCAGGGGGCCATGCTCGACCTGCACGTTAAAGTCCAGCGAATGCGACTGACCGGCATTGTCAAGTCGCAGGGTCAGCGTGTAAGTGGAAGAGAACAGGCCGGCATCTTTTTTCTCCGATGTCACTTGCACGGGAAGCCCGTTGCTGCGCAGTTGTGCGTTGATGTCCTGTGTGCGACGGATGACCTGTTCGTCCACTTTTGTGCCGCTATACCATGTGCCACCGAAGTAGCCCAGTATAACCAGCAGCACAACGGCAGCCAGTGTTTTGGTGATTTTTTTGCCCATGATATTTGTGATGTGCAACATTCAATGATGTTGCGGCATGCCCCAATGAGTTTAATATTCCGCCGGCCCGATTGCAGGCGCAATGTTGCGGAATGTAAGATGTGGCTTGCGGGGAAATTGCCCGAATGAAACTGTGGATGAATTGTAAATGAAAAAAGTCTATCTTGCCGGCTTTGATGTCTTTCGGTCGGACGCGGCCAGCTATGGGCAGTGGCTCAAAACGCTATGCGCGCGTCATGGGTTTGCCGGGTTGTATCCCCTGGACAACGCAGCGCCGCAGCAGTTGAGCGGCACGGCGCTGGCCGACTGGATTTACCGGGCCAATATCGCGCTGATCGAACAGGCCGATTGTGTCATGGCCAATCTGAACCCGTTTCGTGGCCTGGAGCCCGATTCCGGAACCGTGTTCGAGGTGGGCTATGCTGTGGCCAAGGGCAAGCCCGTATGGGCCTATACCGAACAGACACAGGCGCTGGTGGCGCAGGCCGGCGTGCAGGCGCAGGATGGGCGCGTTGTTGATGCGCAGGGTTACACGGTAGAGGATTTCGGGATGAATCTGAATTTGATGATTGCCTGCAGCACGCAGATTGTGCAGGGTGATGCATTGGCGTGTTTGCAGGCGATGCAGGCAGACGGTTCATGATGCGGGCGGCGGGCCCGCAACTGGGCTCATCATCCGGGCGCGTGCCTGGCTTTTTACTTGCTGCCTTTGCGCTTGACCTTCTTTTTTTCGGGTAAGGCCAGCATGGTGCCGCGGCAGGCCTGTGCGCCGCACAGGCACTTGTACTGTTGGCGCAGCGTTTTGGTGATTCTGCCGTCCATGATCAACCCGTAATCATAAAACAGTTCTTCGCCCTTCAGAATATCGCGAATGGCATATATATAGACACGTTTGCCGCCGCTTCCTTCCTGTGTCTCGCAATTGGGATTGCAACTGTGATTGACCCAGCGCGAGTCGTTGCCACCATTGCCGCCATCAATGATCCTGCCGCTGCTGGTGGAAAAAAAGAAAGTGTGAAACGGATCATCCGGATTGACCGGGTGCATGTCATCGGCCTGTTTGGCGCTGATGCGTTTGCCTGTGTATTCAATGATGCGCGTGCCTTGCGGTATATTACGAGCAGCAAAAACACCGTTGCCGTGCAACGTCGATTTGCGCACGACATGCCAGGGTGGGTTGGCGATATTTTTCTTTTTTTCGATCATTTTTTCTTGACGCCAAAGCAATGGTCCAGTGTGGGGAAAGTGCCTTCGCGTACCTCATTGGCGTAGGCTTGCACGCCATCGCGGATGGCGGCCTGCACGTCGGAAAACTGTCGTGCGAATTTGGGAATGCGATTGGGCGTCAGGTTGAAAATATCTTCTGCCACCAGGATCTGACCATCGCAGTCGGGCGAAGCGCCAATGCCAATGGTGGGAATGCTCAATGCCTGTGTAATGCGGCGCGCCAGGGGCTCTGCGGTGCCTTCGATCACCACGGCAAAGGCGCCGGCCTGTTCCTGTGCCAGTGCATCCTGGTAGATGATTTCGGCCGCTTCATCCGACATGCCCTGCGCCTTGAAGCCGCCCATGGTGTTCAGATACTGAGGCATCAGTCCGATGTGAGCCAGCACGGGAATACCGCGGTCGACCAGAAAGCGCGTGGTTGCAGCCAGCGGCGTGCCGCCTTCGTATTTGACGGCATCGGCGCCCGATTCCTTGAGCAGGAATGCGGCGTTGCGAAAGGCCTGCTCGGGCGACTCCTGATAACTGCCAAAAGGCATGTCTACCACGACGCAGACATTCTGCGTGGAACGCACCACCGCCCGCGCATGGGCAGCCATCTGTTCCAGGGTGATGGCCAGTGTGTTCTCCATGTTGTATCCGACCATCGCGGTGGAGTCCCCGATAAGGATCATATCCAGATACTCGTCCAGCACCCGGGCAAAGGGCGCGGTATAGGATGTGAGCGAGACGATTTTTTTCTGGTTTTTGTAGGCCCGCAATTGCGGGACGGTAATCCGTTTTGCTGTGGTATGCACACTCATCAAAAGCACCTTTCTTGAAATACGGCTGGCCGTCTGCGGCCACATGGCGAAGGGGTAAGTTTACCGTGTAATCGCGGGTTTTCTGTCAGTGCATTACAAAAAGGATATTATTTAAGCTTCTATGGAAAACCTGTCTGTCAGTTGGATTTGAATAATGAACACACCCCAGAACGATACGCCTGCCTTCAATGGTGCCCGATTGATGCTTGAAACCCTGATTGCAAACGGGGTCGATACCATTTTCGGCTATCCCGGCGGTGCCGTATTGCCGCTGTACGATGCGCTGTATTCCGAGCCGCGCATCCACCACGTGCTGGTTCGCCACGAACAGGCTGCCATGCATGCGGCCGAGGGGTATGCGCGCTCTACCGGCAGGCCCGGCGTCGTACTGGTCACCTCCGGCCCGGGTATGGCCAATACCACCTCGGGGTTGCTCGATGCACTGTGCGATTCGATCCCGGTCTTGTGTATCAGCGGGCAAGTAGCAACCGGCGCCATCGGTACCGATGCCTTCCAGGAGTGCGATGCGGTGGGTATTTCCCGGCCGGTCACAAAATGGAATGCCCAGATCAAGCGTGTTGAAGATGTGGCCGCCATGACCGCCAAGGCCTATAACATGACGGCTGCCGGCCGCCCCGGCCCGGTGCTGATTGATTTTCCGAAGGATATCCAGATGGCGCAGGCGCCGCAGGAGCCGGAAAGCGAAGTGATCGAGCCCGCCGTCAATACGGCTGGCCAAATGACCTCTTCCGTAATGCAGGCTGCCATCAAGCGCGCCGCTTCGCTTATTGCCAATGCCAAGCGCCCCGTGTTTTATGGTGGTGGCGGACTGATCAATTCCGGCCCGGACGCCTGCGAGGTCTTTTCAAATCTGGTCAGCTACACAGGTGCGCCATGCACGCTCACGCTGATGGGGCTGGGTGCTTTCCCGGCCAACGACAAGCAGTTCGTGGGCATGCTGGGCATGCATGGAACGCTGGAGGCCAATTTGGCCATGCATCATGCGGATCTGATCGTATGCATCGGCGCACGCTTTGATGACCGTATAACCGGGCGTCTGTCCGACTTCTGCCCGCACGCAGTCAAGATTCACCTGGATATCGATCCGGCATCTATTGATAAAGTGGTGCGCGCCGACGTTGCGCTGGTGGGTGACTGCTATCCGGTGCTCAAGTCACTGTTTAATGAGGTCAAGTCGCTGGAGCGCGAACCCGGGTTGATCGACGATTGGTGGACGCGCATTGAAAAATGGCGCAGCACTAATTGTCTTGGCTTTACGCCGTCGGACGACGTGATTCTGCCGCAGCATTTACTGGCAACTGTCAATGACCTGATTGAAGGCCGGGACGTCATTGTGAGTACCGATGTCGGCCAGCACCAGATGTGGGCCGCGCAGTACCTGAAGTTTCGTGAGCCCAATCGCTGGCTGACCTCGGGCGGTGCCGGCACCATGGGTTACGGCGTGCCTGCCGCGATTGGCGCGCAAGTGGGCAATCCGGATTCACTGGTGGTATGCATCAGCGGCGATGCGTCCGTACTCATGAATATCCAGGAACTGTCGACCGCGATCCAGCACGAAACGCCGGTCAAAGTGATCCTGTGCAACAACCGGCATATGGGCATGGTCCGCCAGTGGCAGGAACTGATTCATGACGGGCGCTATAGCCACAGCTATAACGCTTCCATTCCCGATTTTGTGGCACTGGCCACGGCCTTTGGCTGGGGAGCGGCCACGGTGTCTGATCCGCTGCAGTTGGAAGATGCCATCCGTGACTGCTTTGACTATGAGGGTCCTTATTTCCTGAATGTGGAAGTGCAGCCGCAGGAGAACTGCTTTCCCATGATGCCGGCTGGCTATGGCCATCAACAGGTCATGCTTTCCGAAGATACCTGGTACGTGGAAGAATAATCAGGACGCCTGTCCTGTTTGAGCTGGAGCCCGGTCATTGTCATGGCCGGGCTTTTGTTTTGATAGCGCGGGCATTGTATTGCCGTCATTCTTCCGGTGCGCATTGTTTATTATTATTGATATATAGTAATTACTAAATAATATATATTAAACTTGCCATATTCTTTAAAATGGCTGGTTACGCATTTCTTTATATCATTGCGTAATAATCAAATAAAACCAGCAAGGGAAAACCCTTGCATTTATTTATTGAGTTGCAGAATGAGTTATCACCCACCCGAAAAAGACGGGCTGCCCGGCCTTGAAGCACGTTTGCAGGAAGATCTTTCCCGTCTTGATCTGCCCGGCAAGGATTGGGTGCAGCCTCGGGTGGTGGATGGTGAACGCTTGCTCGATGTCGCCATTATTGGTGGCGGCATGGCGGGGTTGACTGCCGCTGTTGCCTTGCGCAATCTGGGTGTGCGCGCCTGTAACTTCGATCGTGCGCCCGCTGGCTTTGAAGGGCCCTGGGCAACGACGGCGCGCATGGAGACCCTGCGCTCGCCCAAGCAGCTGACCGGACCTGCCCTGGGGCTGCCTTCGCTCACGTTTCGGGCATGGTTCGAAGCACAGTATGGGCGCCAGGAGTGGGAGGCGCTGGATAAAATACCACGCTTGCAATGGATGGATTATTTGCGCTGGTATCGCAAAGTCATGAATGTGGATGTGCGCAATGAACATCACATTAGTCATGTCCATCTGCATCCCGACAATTATCTTGAACTGACGCTGCAGGCCCCTGGGGGCCAAAAAGTGGTGGCTGCCCGGCGCCTGATTCTGGCGACCGGCCGCGATGGCCTGGGCGGGCCGGGTTATCCAGCGTTTGCCGATAAGGTGCCGGCGCATCTGCGTGCGCATTCTTCGGATTTCTTTGATTACAACACGCTTGCCGGCAAGCGGGTCGGGGTGATCGGCGCAGGCGCTTCGGCCATGGATAGCGCGGCTACTGCGCTGGAAGCCGGTGCCCATAGTGTGGATATAATTATCCGGCGTAACGAGATTCCTCGTATCAACAAGGGAAAGGGCTCTGGCAGCCCCGGCCTGGTGCATGGCTACGCTGGCTTAACGGATGACTGGAAGTGGCGTATTCGCCATTACATCAATGTGCAGCAAGTGCCGCCGCCCAAAGGCAGTACCTTGCGTGTGGCTTCCCATCACAATGCCCGCTTCAATGTCGGTTGTCCGGTACTGGACATTGAAGTGCGCGAGGACGTGATTTATCTGACCACGCCCAAGGGTACATTTGTTCTGGATTTTCTCATTTTTGCCACCGGTTTCAACATCGACTGGCACCTGCGTCCGGAGTATGCCGAGCTGGCACCGCTGGTGCGAACCTGGGCGCAGCGTTATCATCCGCAGCCAGGGCAGGAAGATGCCGAACTGGCTGCCTGTCCCGATTTGGGACCGGGTTTCGAGTTCCAGCCCCGCGCAGGCGTGGACGCGCCCGGGTTGGCGCATATTCACTGTTTCAGCTATCCTGCCGTGGCCTCACATGGCACTGTCTCGGGCGATATTCCGGCAATTTCAGATGGGGCATCAGCCATTGCCCGCGCCATTGCCGGCTCCCTGTATCAGGAAGATGTCGCCGCTTATTATGCGCAACTGGAAGCCTATGCTGAACCGGAGCTCGATGGCGATGAGTGGACTGCCGCCGGTCCGCCCTTGCCTGTGGAGGCGCAATGACGCTGTGGCTGATTAAACGTGTCCTGCAGGCGCTGCTCATTATCCTGTTGATGACAGTGATCGTCTTTATCGGCCTGCATGCGGTTGGCAACCCGATCGATATTCTTATCGGACCGGATGCCGATCAGCGAGACCGTGCCCGCATCATCGCGCAGATGGGCCTGGACAAGCCATTATGGCTGCAATATTTTCATTTCCTGGGCAGTGCGGTGCAGGGTGACCTGGGCAACAGCTTCGTGTACAACCAGCCAGCCCTGCAACTGGTGCTGCATCGGTTGCCGGCGACCATGGAGCTGGCAATGGCCGCCCTGGTAATTGCGATTGTGGTAGGTGTGCCGCTGGGGCTGATAGCCGGACTTTATTCAGACAGTATTGTTTCCCGCACGATCATGACCGGCAGCATCCTGGGCTTTTCCCTGCCAACCTTCTGGGTAGGACTGGTGCTGATCATGGCATTCAGCGTCAGCCTCGGATGGCTGCCCTCGTCAGGACGAGGGCAAACCGTGACGCTGTTTGGCTATCAATGGTCGTTTCTGACGCTCGATGGACTGCGGCACATGCTGTTGCCGGCAGTCAATCTGGCACTGTTCAAGGTTTCACTTGTGATCAGGCTTACCTATGCTGGCGTGCAGGAAGTGCTGCCGCTGGACTATATCCGTTTTGCCCGTGCCAAGGGCCTGAGCAACTTGCGGGTGATCGGCGTACATGTACTGCGCAATATCATGATCCCGCTGATCACCGTACTGGGGCTGGAGTTTGGTTCGACCATCGCCGGTGCCGTGGTGACCGAGAGCATTTTCTCCTGGCCTGGTGCAGGCAAACTGATCCTGGACAGCATCAATGGTCTGGACCGACCGGTCATTCTGGCCTATCTGGTGGTTATTGTCTGTGTTTTCGTGACCATCAATTTACTAGTCGATATCGCCTATCGCATGCTTGATCCGCGAGTCCGGCTGGAGGGCGCGCGATGAGTCAGCCCGTGACCGAGTCTGCCGTGCAAGCGGTGATTGCTGCGCCCAAGCCTTCATTGTTTCGAGAAAGGCTGGCCGATTTTTTCTCGTCCAAGCGTGCTGTGATCGGCTTTACGCTGCTGTTGCTGCTGGCTTTCGGTTCGGTGTTCGCCCATTGGCTGACACCGCAAAATCCGTATGATCTGATGCAGCTGGATATCCTGGATTCGCGGTTGGCGCCAGGCAGCGCCAACGGCGCCGGCACCTATAACTACTGGCTGGGGACAGATGGACAGGGACGGGATCTGTTGTCTGCCATCCTGTACGGCCTGCGTATCAGTCTGACGGTCGGCGTGGGTTCTGCGCTTATTGCGAGTGTGGTCGGGACAATACTGGGCGTGCTGTCGGCTTATGCCGGGGGCCGGATAGACAGCTTCATCATGCGCACGGTCGATTTGATGCTGTCGTTTCCATCTATTCTGATTGCGATGATGATTCTGGCGTATCTGGGCAAGGGTATTGGTAATGTGATATTGACGCTTGTGATACTGGAATGGGCCTATTATGCGCGTACCGCCAGGGGTCAGGCGCTGGCAGAGCGACAGAAGGAATATGTAGAGGCGGCAAAAAGCCTGAATATTTCCCAGTGGCGCATCATGCTGCGGCACATCCTGCCTAATTGTCTGCCGCCTTTGATTGTGATCGGCACCTTGCAGGTTGCACGTGCGATTACGCTGGAAGCAACCATGAGTTTCCTGGGGCTGGGCGTGCCCGTGACAGAGCCTTCGCTCGGATTGCTGATCGCCAACGGTTATCAGTACATGCTCTCGGGACAGTACTGGATCAGCCTTTTCCCTGGCGTGGCGCTGCTGGTCACCATAGTGGCGCTGAACCTGGTGGGTGATCGCCTGCGGGAAATGTTCAATCCGCGGAGGCAGCGATGAGTACGACGCCTTTGCTGGAGGTTCGCGATCTGCGTACGCACTTTATGACCCGGGCGGGCCAGCTGCCGGCTGTGGACGGCGTGTCGCTCCAGCTGGAGCCGGGACGTATTCTGGGGCTGGTAGGCGAGTCGGGTTCAGGCAAGTCCGTCACGGGCTTTTCCATCATGGGCCTGGTCGATGAGCCGGGCCGTATCGTTGGCGGACAGATTCTGTTCAAAGGGCAGGATCTGCTGGGCCTGCCGCAACAGCAGCTGCGCCGCCTGCGCGGCAATCGCATTTCGATGATTTTCCAGGATCCAATGATGACATTGAATCCGGTGCTGCGGGTGGATACGCAAATGATCGAAACCCTGCGTGCGCATGAAAAAATCAGCCGCAGACAGGCCTGGGAACAATCGCGCGACATGCTGGGCCTGATGGGCATTCCCAGTCCGCAAGCCCGTCTGTCGGCGTATCCGCACCAGTTGTCGGGCGGCATGCGCCAGCGTGTGGCCATTGCCATAGCGCTGTTGCTGAGACCCGACCTGATCATCGCAGACGAGCCCACGACGGCGCTGGATGTCACGATTCAGTCGCAGATCTTGTCGGAAATACAGAAACTGTCGGCCCGATATGGCACGGCCCTGATCTGGATTACTCACGACCTGTCGGTGGTGGCCGGGCTCGCTGACGATCTGCATGTGATGTATGCTGGAAAAATTGTGGAAGCCGGTACAGTGGATCAGGTGCTGGACAACCCGCAGCACCCGTACACCCAGGGCCTGATCCAGAGCCTGCCCGCCAATAATGTAAGAGGGCAGCCGCTGCGGCAGATTGCGGGTATGACGCCCAATCTGCTGTCATTGCCGGCGGGCTGTGCATTCGCGTCGCGCTGCCCGCGGCGTACCGCTGTCTGTGATACGATGCCGGCGCTGGACGAACTGGCGGCCGGTCATCGGGTGCGTTGCTATCATCCGGGCGCTGTTCCTGAAACGGAAGTGGCACTATGACAGATGAAATAAAAGTGCCGCTGATGCGGGTCAGCCACGTGTCCAAGACCTTTGGTCATGCCAGTGACGGGATATTGGATCCCTGGCTGCAAAAACTCAGGTTGACGCGTCCCTCTGCGCTTACGCGTGCCGTGGATGATGTCAGCCTGGATATTGCCAAAGGCGAAGTGGTCGGCCTGGTAGGCGAATCAGGTTGCGGCAAGTCGACGCTGGGCCGGATGGTGGCCGGTATTATGGAGCCGACAGCCGGTCAGGTGCTGGTCAACGGCCAGGACCTGAAAACGCTGCCCAGGCACGAGGCCGAGGCGGCGCGCCTGAAAATCCAGATGATTTTCCAGGACCCCTATGCCAGCCTGAATCCGCGCATGCGTGTGCGCGACATTGTAGGAGAGTCTCCTCGACTGCACAATATGGTATCGGCACGTGACCTGGACCAGTATGTATCTGAGCAGCTGGAGCGCGCCGGTTTGTCGGCCAGCCTGCGCAACCGCTTTCCGCATCAGTTCAGCGGCGGGCAGCGCCAGCGCATCGGTATTGCGCGGGCATTGGCCGTGGCGCCGGATATGCTGGTCTGTGATGAAGCCGTTGCCGCTCTGGATGTATCCATTCAGGCGCAAATTCTGAATCTGTTCATGCAACTGCGCGCGGAACTGGGCCTGACCTATCTGTTTATCAGCCATGACCTGGGTGTGGTGGAGCATTTGTCCGATCGCGTGGTGATCATGTACCTGGGACGCATCGTAGAACAGGCGCCAGTTGCAGAGATTTTCAGCAAGCCCAATCATCCTTACACCCAGGCCTTGTTGGCCGAGATTCCCAAAATGCGGGATCGCAAGAAAGTGTTTTCGATTATCAAGGGTGAAATACCCAGCCCGCTTAATCCGCCAGCGGGTTGTCATTTCCATCCACGCTGTCCGCATGCCATGCCTCGCTGCCGTGCCGAAGTCCCGCTGCTTAAAGCGGTGGCCGGCGGGCATATGAGTGCCTGCCACCTGAATGACCAAACCTGAGTGGGCATCAGGGATTAACTGCCCGATTTCGATCGTGTTGATTATATTGATTAAGTAGCAGTAACCTTATAAAGGAATATAAATGAAAAAGCGCGTACTGGCTGCCATGGCAGCAAGCCTGCTGGCCGCAGGCAATATGGCCCACGCAGAAGAACTGAAAATCGCCTTTGCCGACAATCTGTCTTCGCTGGATCCACAACTGAATAATTTCGCGGGTGACCGCTCTGCCGGCCTGTTCTTTTTTGATATGCTGGTCAACAACTACCACAACAAACTATTGCCCGGCCTGGCAACAGAATGGAAAAACACCGGTCCCACGACCTGGGAATTCAAATTGCGTTCAGACGTCAAATGGAGCGATGGCACACCGTTCACGGGAGAAGACGTCATCTATTCCATTGAACGCATTCGCAAGGTGCCAGGCTCGGTCGCGCCATTCACAGGCTACGTGCGCACGATCAAGAGCGTGACTGAAAAAGAACCGGGCACGCTGGTATTTGAAACCACAATTCCCAATCCGGGCTTGCCACTGAATCTGGCTTCTGTGCACCTGGTGCAGAAAAAAAGCACCGAGAATGCGACAAGCGATGACTTCAATTCAGGAAAGGCGTTGATCGGTACCGGTCCATATAAACTGGTTTCCTACACGCCGGGAGCCGGCTTTCAGGTTGAGGCCAACCCTACGTACTGGGGTGAAAAACCCTTATGGGACAAGGTCTCCTATCGCTATGTGGCTAACGCCGCAACCCGTTCCACGGCCTTGCTCTCCGGTGATGTGGACGTGATCGATAAAGTGTCGGTCGCCGACCTGAAAAAACTGGAAAGCGATGAGAAAGTGAAGGTCTATGCCTATAACGGACTGCGCGTTTTCCTGCTGCAACCTAGCTTTAATCCGAAGCCCAATAAATTCATCACTGATAACAACGGCAAACCGCTGGACAAAAATCCGCTGCTCGATTTAAAAGTACGCCAGGCATTGTCGCTTGCGATCAATCGCGATGCCATCGCCGATCGTATTTTACAGGGCAGTGTGACGGTAGCCGAACAGTGGATGCCCAAGGATTCGATTGGCTACAATCCGAATATCAAGCCGATTGCCTTTGACGCCCCGAAAGCCAAAGCGCTGCTTGCAGAAGCCGGCTATCCGGATGGCTTTAACCTGACCGTGCACGTGCCGACTGATCGCTATCCCATGGCGCCAGAGACCGTGCAGGCAGTGGCCCAGTTCTGGAGCCGCATCGGCGTGAAAACCCAGGTGTCGGTGGTGCCGTGGGCCGTGTACTCAAGCACAGCCCGGAAAAATGACTACGCCATGTCTGTGATTGCCTGGGGTAACGGAACCGGCGAGGGCAGCTATGCGATGGTCAATATTCTGGCTACGGTGAACCCTGAAAAAGGGTTGGGCGCATCCAACTGGGGCCACTACAGCAGCCAGAAGCTGGACGACTATCTGAAGCAGGCCACCGAAGAATTTGATGACGCCAAACGTGAAAAAATAATACAGGACGCCGCCCTGGCGGTATCCGATGAAGTGGGTGTGATTCCCATGTTCCATTACAAAAACATCTGGGCGGCGCGCAAGGGACTGGTTGTCAAACCCTTGAGTTCTGATCGTACCGTGCCGGTCATGGTAAGCAAGGAATAAGCTGGCAGCAGCGGCAATACCAGCGCCCCGTCATCGCTGCTTTACGGGCCCGACGCGCAGATTATGTATCTGCCGCGGGCCGTTGATGATGGCGCGGGTGCGAAATTAATGGAAGATCTATGTCAAATGAAATATTGTCGGTAATGCCGGCTGATGCGCTGATCGACGAACCACGCGCCATCCGTGTCGAAGGTCTGTCGGCTGGCGAGCGTATTACGATTACGAGCCAGACCGAGCGCGCTGGTGGTGTGATATGGCGCAGCCAGGCCCAATTTGAAGCCGATGCACAAGGTGTTGTGGACTTGACGCGTCTGGCGCCGCTGGCTGGCAGTTACCAGGACGTGTCTCCCATGGGGTTGCTGTGGTCGCAAGTGCCGGCTCAGGATAATTGTCGTGAAGTCTTTGCAGACACGATGGCGCAACCGCTGATCACCGAACTGGCCGTGACCACGACCAGCACCACGCTGCGTGCAACACTGACACAGCGCCTGATGCAAGAGGGCGTAGAACGCATTGAGGTACGCGAGGATGGCCTGGTGGGCACCCTGTTTTTGCCCGCTACGCCAGGACCTCATCCGGCCGTCATGATTCTGAACGGCTCGGGCGGCGGTATCAATGAGCCGCGCGCGGCATTATATGCGTCGCGTGGTTATATTGCATTTGCATTGGGTTACTTCAAGGCGCCGGGATTGTCCGATTATATTTCCAATACGCCACTGGAGTATTTCAGGAAAGGCATGGACTGGCTGCGCAGATCTCAGCGCCCGCTTGGTGGATTCGTGGCCCTGAGCGGTCAATCGCGTGGCGGAGAGCTGGTACTGCTTCTGGCCAGCATTTATCCACTGGACGTGAGTGCTGTTGTGGCGTATGTCCCTGGCGCAGTGGTGCACAGCGGACAGAACGCGGCCGATCCGCAAGTCGGTCGCGATGGCCCGGCCTGGCTGCTTAACGGCAAGCCGTTGACACACGTCTGGCAGGACAATAAAACGGCCACCTGGGCGCCATTTGACGAAGGCCCGTCGCCCCACCGCCATGCGCGCGCCATCATGACTGCCCTGCAAGATAGCGAGGCGGTAGCCCGCGCGCGCATCGAGGTCGAAAAGATCCAGGGACCGATCATTCTGCTGTCCGCCACCGATGATGGTGCCTGGCCATCGAGTTTGTACAGCAAAATGATTTATGATCATCTTGGCCAGGTCGGCTTTGAGCATATCGTGCAATGGGTGGATACCAAGGACGGGGGCCACAGCATTGTGTTTCCCTATGTGCCGACGACCCAGCTGGTCTATGCGCATCCGGTTTCCGGCAAAATCAATACCGGTGGCGGAACACCTTCGGCTAATGCCCAGTCTGACGAGCACAGCTGGACTGCGGTCAAGGAGTTTCTGCAAAATGCCGTGAGAGCGCACCTTAAGGGCAGGCAGTCGCATTAGCCATCTGGATGGCGACAGGCCGGGCTTGCGTCATCAGGCGAGAAGCGCAGGGCTGATCCGATGTTGAGTGATCAGCCACTCAGACGCTAATATTTTCCGGTGAGCCCGCCATCGACGATCAGTTCTGTACCGGTGATGTACGAAGCCTGATCGGATGCCAGAAATGCGATGGCATGGGCCACTTCCCAGGCGGTACCCATTCTTTTCATCGGAACCTGGGCATCTCTTTTTTTTCGAACTTCCTCCATGTCATTGGATGAGGAAAAAACAGCGCCAACATTCTTCTGAATTCTGGGCGTGTCAATCAGCCCCGGGATAACGGTATTGGCTCTTATATTTCGATCGGCATATTCATGGGCAATCAGTTTTGTCATCTGTATCAATGCCGCTTTGGTAACGCTATAAGCCAGGTGAGGATATCCCACATAACGGATGCCCGCTACTGAGGCAACAGACACAATGCAGCCTGCGCCGCGCTCGATCATGCCCGGTATCAAGCGCTTCGAAAGCAGCAGCAGGCTTTCGACATTGGTCTGCTGGATACGCTGAAGGTCTGCAACGGACGTTTCCTGGATGCCGCCGGTTTTTCCGATGCCTGCATTGGCAATCAAGGTCGAGATGGAGCCAAATCGCTCCGTGGCAATCTGCAACACGCGATCCATTTCTTCGGGACGGGTAATATCGCCTTGCAAGGGCAAACAGGTTCCGCCAATGCGTTCGATTTCCTGGGCGGTTGCCCGGGCGGCATCGGCATGGCAGTCCAGGGCAATGACTTTTGCGCCGGACTGGGCAATGAGTACCGACGTTGCCTTGCCGATACTCCAGCCCGGTGCACTGCTGCCGGCGCCGGCGACCAGTACCACCTTGTCTGTATCACCCATTGCCCGTGTCCCTTTTGGAGTATGGAATGGCCTGATCAATGGTGTCCCAGATAAAACGGCCCGATGGGATGTTCTGCTCTTCGGCGATATGGGAAACCAGACCCGCAGCGCGTGAGATGACAGCAAAACCACGCATCAGCCGTGATGGCACACCAATGGCGCCAAGCAACGCTGCCACCGCCCCGGTCGCGTTGATCGTAATGTGCCTGGCGTATACCTGGTCCACGGCGCGGCTCAACAGTTTGAGCGCGTCGATATATTGGCGCGCCAGCGCCGGTTCACTATCGGCAAGATCAAGCAGCTTCAATGAACGGGGATCGTCGGGCTTGTGCAGATGATGGCCGAATCCCGGCAGATGTTTTTTCTGCTCTTTATATCTTGTGGCAATGGCCAGCGCCGCTTCTTGCTGATCGGGTGAGGCAATGATTTCGTCCAGCAATGTTGAGCAATTTTCCATCGTTCCCACAAACTGGCTGCCGACAGCCAGCAGTCCCGAGGCCACCGCGCCCTGCAGATTCTCCGGCGCGCTCATGTAGATCAGTCTGCTTGCAATGGCGCTGGGCGTCAGTCCGTGTTCCATAAGGGTGACCAGGACCGCATCCACGATTTTGATGTCGACCGGACGGGCTTTTCTTCCCATGATTTGCAGGAACATGACCTCGGTGAAGGTTGCCTCTCCGATCAGATCATTGACAAGATCCTTATCTCGGTAATTCATACCGGTAAGCGAGTGTGCGCACAGTTCAGTGATGGGTTCTTTCATCGTGTACTCCTTTTACAATTGGCGTGTTTCGGTGGTGTCGTGCAGGCCGGACAGGACCAGTTCCTGAATGGCTTTTTTGAGCACCTTGCCCACCGGCGATCTGGGCAAACTTGCAAAAAAATAGATGTTTTTCGGCGTGTGAACCGGACCCAGTTTTTCTCTGACCAGTCGCTTGAGTTCGTCTGCTGTTGCAGCGCTGTCAGCGCGCAATTGAACAGCGGCGTTCACCGACTCGCCCCATTTTTCATCTGTGATTCCAAATACCGCCGACTCGTACACGCCGGCGTGCTGCGATAGAACATTCTCCACATCAATCGGATAGACGTTGAAACCACCGGTGATAATCACATCGCGAATTCTGTCTTTGATGAACACAAACCCCTTTTCGTCGATAAACCCGACGTCGCCTGTATGCAGCCAACCGTTTTTTATGGTTTCGGCTGTTTTCTCGGGCAGGCGCCAGTAGCCGGTCATCACAAGGTCACCGCGGATCACGATTTCGCCGGTTTCATTTGGGGGCAGTCGATTGTGCTGTTGATCCACAATAGCAATGTCGGTGAACCAGCTGGCTTGCCCGACAGAAGCGCGGTATTGCGGCTGAGCCAGTGTTTCCGGCCCGATCAGCGTAGCTATTTGCGGTGCTTCCGTTTGCCCATAGGTCGTGGCAAGGACGTTGCCGAAAAAATCCTGAGCGCGTGCTATTTTTTCTGCCGGCATGCCGGCTCCGCCGTATATCAGCAGCCGCAGGCACGGGAAATCCTTTTCTGATTCTGCTGCGGCGATCAGCTTGTAAATGAGCGTCGGGGGCATAAAGGTCATCGTACCCTTTTGTTCCCTGAATGCATGCACAATGTCGGCCGCTTCTGCTGACCCGGACAGCACCAGGGCACCACCCTGCGCAAGTACAGGTAAGACATAAGTTCCGGTGCCATGGCTGATGGGCGCGCAAATAACAAATTTGTCATTGTTTGTTATCTTCCAGCCGTGGATCTGATTGATAATAACGGCAACCCACGCCCGGTACGGTTGCATCACCCCTTTGGGCATACCGGTCGTGCCGCCAGTAAATTTGATGGCCTGGATATCGTCGTTGCCCCTGATCGCTTCGGCAAGATGCTGTCCGCTAAATTGTTCAATCAAGGTGGGGATATCATCTGTATTGATGATATGTACGTTTTCCAGGCCGGCAGTCAATGCTGCGCCATAGCCGTCCTGAATGATAATAGACGGCTTGATGACGGTTGTAATTCTTTTGATTTCTGTCGGTGTACTTCGGTAATTGAGTGGTACCCATACCTTGCCGGCAGCCATAATGGCAAGCATGGCAACAATGTAGTCGACCGAATTCTGCGCACATAGTCCGACCATGGAACCGGGTTCGTTGTCCAGTTTACGGATCGCGCAAGCCAGGGCGCTTACCTGATCTGCCAATGCGGCATAGCTGACTTTTTCATGCCTTGATTCAATGGCCATCCGTTCGGGATAACGGATGGCTGCTCTGTAAAAAAAATCGATTGGATACATCTTGTTGTTACCTTCTTTCAGTTGGCCTGCAGCTTTGCCTGGCGCACGACCTTTTCCCATTTCGCAATTTCGTCCCGGGTAAATTGATCCAGATAGGCCGGGGTGTTCTCTACGGGCGCTGCGGTATAGCCGTTTTTGGCAAAGCTATCCTTGACCTCGGGGCTGGCGATCACTTTGTTCAATGCATCGTTGAGCTTGCTGATAATTTTGTCGTCAGTCCCTTTTGGGGCTGCAATTGCAAACCACGAACTGACCAGGAAGTTGTCAATCCCTTGTTCCTTGAAGGTGGGCACCTCCGGGAGCGCCGGATCGCGCTTTTCTGTCGTGACCGCCAGCGGCGTGAGCTTGTTCGATTTGATTCTTCCTACAGACGAAGGAATGTTGTCAAACATTGAATCGACCTGGGCGCCCAGCAAATCGTTGACTGCAGGGCCGCTGCCTTTGTAAGGAATATGAAGAATGTTCGTGTCCGTCAGGATCTTGAAGAGCTCACATGACATATGAATAGACGACCCTATGCCTGATGAGGCGCAGGTCAGTTTTCCCGGATTCTTTTTTGCATACGAAATATACTCGTCCACCGAATTGATGTTCTTTTTCGGATTGACTACCAGCACATTGCCGATGGACGCGATGAAGCCGACGCTTTTGAAGTCTTTCAGATAATCGTAATTCAGGTTTTTATAAAGTGAACGGTTGATCGTGTTGGCAATGCTTCCCACCAGCAGGGTGTAGCCGTCGTTCTTTGCCCTTGCAACGTATTCAGTGCCAATGTTGCTGTTGGCCCCGGGTTTGTTTTCCACAATAACCGTTTGGCCCAATTGGCTGGAAAGGCCTTTGGCGATCAACCTAGCGATGATATCGGTGGCGCCTCCCGCCGAATAGCCGACGACCAGGTTGATTGGTCGATCGGGGTAGGCCGCTGCCACTGCAGAGGAGGCGGATAGTAACGCCAGCGTCAGCGCCGTCATGCCCAAGCATTTTGTTTTCATCATGTCTCCAGTTTTATGTTTTATTGCGTTGATATGCAGCTGCATTCTAGTCAGGTTCAATAGTGTGACAAAATCAATTTGTCCATCATTTGGACATAAGGAGCAGATATGCATTACAAGGATGAGCCCAAAACGCTGGTACGCGGCCTGGCCATACTGGAGACGCTCAGCACTGCCAGTGCCGCTGGATTGAAGATCGCGCAAATCGCAGCCAGGACCCAAATATCACGGCCGACGGTGTACCGTTTTGTCAGCGTTCTGCTCAATAACGGATATATCAATGAGATAGCCGACACGGGTTGCTACATATACAATCGGGACAAACTGAACCAGATCGCTGATTTTGGTGATGAATCCGAGCAATTTAAGGGCGTATTGAGAAAAATCAGCGAAAAGACGGGAGATTCGTCTTTTCTGATCAGGCAGGATAATGCGGATTCTTTATGTATCCATCGGGAAATTGGCACTTACCCCTTGCAGGTTCTTTCTATCCAGATTGATCATAAGCAGCCGATGGGCGTGGGGGCGGCCGGGCTGGCATTGCTTTCTTACCTGCCGGAGCCTGAGCAGGAGCGCATCCTTGCCGAGAACGAACAAAAACTCTATCCCTATGGGGCAATCTCAGTGAAAAAGCTGCGATTGCTGATGAAGGCCACGCGAGAGCGAGGATGGTCCGCGGTGGGTAACGCTGCCGTACAGGGCGTGCTTGGCGTGGGCGTGGCCATCGCCGACAGACGTGGGTGCCCCAGGTTTGCCATCAGCGTATCGTCAGTCGAGGCCAGGTTTACCGTGAAGCGTCAGAAAGCGGTGGTACAAATAATAAAAGATGAAATTGCCGCGTTGGATTCGTATGGCTGCATAAATTGACCAAAGCGCATCCGGTCTATAACAACGGCAGCGTACAGGCGCGAATTTTTTTGCTGTCTCCGTTAGAATGTCATATCGCATACGCCATGAATTTACGAGCAACAACGCAAAGGAAATATTATGCAAAGCGCAGAGGCACTCGATCTGATCGATACGCTGCTCAATCTGAAGCCGGACAGTAAAACCTGGCAAGCCCGGCAGTTCAGGGAAAAAGTTAAAAACGGTACGCAGGCAAGCTACGCCGCGCTGTTTTCGCCCGACCTGAGTTTGCCGCTACAGGATCGATGGCTGGTTGCCTTGTATGCCAGCAGCCTGATGAACTCGTCCGAGCTGACGGCACACTATACCGAGCAGGCGCTGCTGGCAGGTATCGACGAGAAGCTGGTTCAGATCGTGACCGAAGACCATGTCGAGGATATTGTGAAATCTGAATTGAACAGTATCCTGCAATTTACCAAAAAATTGATTCTGGATCCGATAGAAGGCAACGAGGAAGCGTTGCTGACGCTCAAAAATTCAGGCATGTCCACGCAGGATGTTGTTGTGCTTGGGCAATTGATCGGGTTTCTGGCCTACCAGATACGTCTGGTAGCCGGATTGAAGGCAATGCAGAAACTGGAGCAGGCAGCATGAGCGATGTAATCAAAGTCAACGGATTTACCAACCAGACGCTGGGCTGGAAAGCCTGGCTGGATGTGGTGGATGCCAATGCCGCAACACCGGAACAGAACAAGGTACTGGAAGCGAGTCACCCGCAGGCCAAAACGTCCGATTATTATCTGCTGCTGGTGCATGAGCCGCATATTCTGGATCAGCGCTCATTCACCTATAACGCCATCATGTATGCGCCGGGCGGGTTAAATCGCGCCGATCGCGAATTGGGGGCCCTGGCGGTATCGCGCATCAACGGTTGCGTCTACTGCGCTTCGGTGCATGCCCAGCGGTTCGAGCAACTGGCCAAGCGTAATGAAATCGTGCGCGACGTATTTGTTGATCCCGCTACCGCAGCAAAAAATGAACGCGATGCTGCCGTTATCGATGTCGCGACCGCCCTTACGCGCGATGTGTCCGGGTTTGATGCAGACAATCTGCAAGTGTTGAAAAACCAGGATTTCACCGAGATTGAAATGCTGGATCTGATTCATTCGGTGTCTGTGTTCGGCTGGGCCAATCGCCTGATGCAGAATCTGGGCGAGCCTGTTTTTCCGGCGGAGTAATCAATCAGCTTATAAGGCAGGATGGGTGCGATAGGGCTGGCAGATCCATACGCGGCATCTGCATACACTGTATGGGGAAAGCACACGCGCTGGCTGTCGCGCTCATCTACGCACCTCATCACTATCGGAAATGACAGATTGCGAATCTGATAATAATCGCTCCCGCAATGTGATCTAAACCTGACGATGCTGAGTAATCACTTTGCGTGCTGCAATACACGCGTCTAGGTGGTGTCCAGCAAGGCGGTGAGGGCAATATCCAGCGAGGCAGTCTGGTCCCAAAAAATGCATTCTCTTTTTTTTGTTGTGTATAATTACACAAAATGAAGAGAGATGATGTCATTAAATTATTGAAAGCCGACGGTTGGATTTGGGTTGGAGGTAAAGGCGATCATATGAAATTTAAGCATCCCCATAAGAGTCAACATGTTGTTGTTCCCCATCCTCGCAAAGATATAGCCGTGGGTACGTTGCGCAATATCTATCGCCAGGCTGGCTGGAAATGGAGGTAATGGTGTTTTATCCTGCATACATCCACAAAGATCCGGACAGCGCCTACAGCGTTACTTTTCCAGACTTTCCGGGCTGTTTTACCGCTGCGGACGAACTCGCTGATTTACCTAGACTTGCGCAGGAGGCTGTGGAGGTTTATTTCGAAGGCGAAGACGTTGCGATTGCGCCTCCTTCTTCTTTTGAAGATTGGTGTAAGGATGAACAGTTTCAGGACGGCTGCTGGATGCTGGTGGATATTGATTTATCAAGAATCGATACAAAGGCAGTACGCCTAAATATCAGCTTGCCGCAAAATCTGGTGCACCGTATTGACGCAAGAGCCAAGGCTTTGCATATGTCACGATCGGCTTTTCTGGCCAACGCTGCGGAAAAGGAAATGGCCACGCCCTGATGATGTCTGATGCACAAGGGACAGCCGGCCGGCCGCTCATATTAATAAGCAAACCGCTCCTGCAGTGCTTCCAGGTGGCATTCCTTCAAAATGGCCAGTTGCCGCTCGCGTGCGCTTTTCTTGAAGCCGCCGGTTTTTTTGGCGATGATCAGTTCGTTTTTCATTGAATGCTCCCAGCCCACCAGTTCCGTTACGGTAACCTGATAGCCGCGCGCTTCCAGTTGCAGACAGCGTAATACATTTGTGATCTGGCTGCCGAACTCGCGGGTGTGCAGGGGGTGGCGCCATAGTTCGGACAAAGGCGTTTTGCCCAGGGTATTGCCCTTGGTGGCGCGCAGTGCTGCGGCAACTTCGGCCTGGCAGCAGGGCACCAGCACGATGAAACGCGCATCGCGAGCCAGGGCAAAGCGGATGGCGTCGTCTGTCGCGGTATTGCAAGCATGCAGGGCGGTGACAATGTCGATTTTTTCGGGTAGATCGGCAGAAGAGATGGACTGCTCTACGGTCATGTCTTTGAACTGCATACCCTCAAAGCCCAGGCGCCGGGCCAGGTCTTCCGATTTTTTGACCAGGTCGGCACGCGACTCAATGCCATACACCGTGGCGTTATCGTGTTCCTTGAGGAACAGATCGTACAAAATAAAACCGAGATAGGATTTGCCGGCGCCGTGGTCGACCAGTGAAAGCGCCTGCCCCTCGTCCAGTACGGTTTGCATGAGGGGCTCAATGAACTGGTACAGGTGGTAGACCTGCTTGAGCTTGCGTCGCGTGTCCTGGTTGATCTTCCCCTCACGCGTGAGGATATGCAGTTCCTTGAGCAATTCCAAAGACTGCTGCGGCTTGATTTCCGGAATCAGGGTCATGCTGCGCCTTTATACCGTCATCGAGAAAATGCGCGCATTCGGCTGCTTGCGCAGCATGCGCAGATCAAATGCCATACAGATATTGCGAGCGAAGGTGCGCCCGGCTTCGGTTATATCAATGCGGTCGGCCCCAATGCGGATCAGACCGTCGCTTTGCATTTCTTGCAACCGTTCCAGCACGTCGGGCAGCTCGGCAAATTGCATGGCAGGATCGGCCCAGCTTGTCTGCAGTTGGCACATCAGGTTCAGAATGTGGCGGCGGATGATCAGATCTTCCTGGTCCAGCAAATGACCGCGGAACAGCGGCAACACACCGCTTTCGACGCGGGCATAATAATCTTCAAGAACTTTTTCGTTCTGCGCAAAGGCGTACCAGGTATCACTGATGGCCGACACGCCCAGGCCGATCATCAGCTGCGTTGACGAGGAGGTGTAGCCCATGAAATTGCGGTGCAGACTTTTTTCCAGCATGGCCTGATACAGCGAATCGGATGGCAGCGAAAAGTGATCCATGCCAATTTCCACGTAGCCCAGCTCTTCGAGCAGCTGCTTGCCATTTTCGTACAGGGCGCGCTTTTCCTCGCCGGAGGGCAGATCATTTTCGTCGAAACCGCGCTGTCCATTGCCCTTGATCCAGGGAACATGGGCGTAGGAGTAGAAGGCCAGGCGATCGGGCTTGAGGGCGATGGTTTTCTTGATGGTCGATTCCATGGCAGCCCAGCTCTGGAAGGGCAGGCCAAAGATCAGGTCGTGACTGACACTGGTATAGCCGATAGCGCGGGCTGCGTCGGTTGCATTGAGCACGTTTTCGTAAGGCTGGATGCGATGGATGGCCTTCTGGACGATGGGATCATAGTCCTGCACGCCGTAGCTGACCCTGCGAAACCCCAGATCGTACAGGGTCTGCAGATGCTCCTTGCGGGTATTGTTCGGGTGGCCTTCGAAGCTGAACTCGTGATGCTCATGGACGATGGCATCGTCCAGAATGCCGGTAAGCAGGCGCTGCAGGTTGGCGCTGCTAAAGAAGGTCGGCGTGCCGCCGCCCAGGTGTATTTCCCTGATGACCGGTTTGTCGCCGAGCACCTTGCGGTACATGGCCCATTCTTTGAGGACCGCGTCTACATAGGGCTCTTCGACACTGTGTTTTTTTGTAATGCGCTTGTGACAGGCGCAGAACGTACAGAGCACCTCACAGAAAGGCAGGTGGATATACAGACTGATGCCTTCCTGGGCATTCGATTCTGTAAAGCTGCGCCTGACGGTCTGCAAATAGGCGTCGCTATCGAAACTGCCTTCGTCCCAGTACGGGACGGTGGGGTAGCTGGTGTAGCGTGGACCGGGGATGTTGTATTTCTGAATAAGTGTGTTCATTCTGTACATGCGCCCCCGGGATAAGGCGGGGGTCGCTTAAAATGCGGGCTCGGTGTCGTCCGGGTCGGCGGTTTTGGCAGTCTGCTTGCGGGCAGTCGCGCTTTTGCCTGCGACTTTCTTTGCAGTGGCTTTCTTGACAGCTGTTTTCTTGGTGGCAGTTTTACTTGCGGTCTTGCGGGCAGTTTTCTTGGCTGCTTTTTTGACCACTTTGCCGCTGTCGGCCTCTGCCGCGGTAGCGGCGCTTTTTGCCGCAGACTTGCTGGCGGCTTTGGCAGCCGATTTAGACGCCGCTTTTGCCGTTTTGGCTGGGCGGGGCTCAAATTCAAACTCTATTTTACCCGCTTTCGACATGGCCAGGTAGGCTTTGAACTTACGGTTGGTACGATTGGACACAAACCCGTCGAGCAGGTCGGTTTTACCCTGGCTCAGTAATTTGCCCATCTGGTCGTGACCGATCTCCTGTTGCAGGATCACGCGGCCGGACTTGAAGTCGCAGGTTTTCTTTTCGCTGACCGAATTTTCGCAGACATAGCTCATGCCCGTGTCGTAGACGTTGCCAGTGCATTTTGGGCAATGGCCGACTGGTGTCAGCTGGGAAACGTCCAGCGGCTCACTGTTGTTGTCGTCAGACTGGCCAAAATCGAATTCCAGCTTGTTTTCGGGTGTAATGCGCAAAATGGCAGAAAAGGGGCGTCCCATTTTACTGATGAAACCACTGAGTGGGCCCAGGGTTTTATTTTGCAGCAGTTCTTCCACTTCGGGAATCTCAAAGGTACGGCCGCCGGGATGCTTGGTAATGGAAAAATCACAGTTAGTGCAGGCATAACGGCGGTAATTTTCCTTGACGACGCTGCCGCAGGCCGGGCACGGCGTCGTGAGCGTGGCATAGTCGCCGGGCACGGTGTCCTGCTCGTATTCCTTGGCTCGCTTGACGATAATTTGCGTGCTTTGCGCAATTTCGCGCATGAACGCTTCGCGGTCCAGCTGGCCCTGTTCCATTTGCTTGAGCTTGTGTTCCCATTCGCCCGTCAGTTCGGGCGAAGTCAGCTCGCGCACGTTCAGTCCGACCAGCAACGTCATGAGCTGGCGTGCCTTGGCCGTGGGAATCAGCTCGCGCCCTTCACGGCGCAGGTACTGTTCGTTGAGCAGCCCCTCGATAATGGTGGCGCGGGTCGCTGGCGTACCCAGCCCGCGCTCGGACATGGCTTCGCGCAGTTCATCGTCGTCCACCAGCTTGCCGGCCCCTTCCATGGCCGAGAGCAACGTCGCCTCTGTATAGCGGGCAGGCGGTCGGGTGGCCAGGTCCTTGGCGGCGATATCTTCGGTTTTGACGGTTTCATTTTCAGCGACGGGAACCAACGTGGCATCGCTTTCCTGGTTCTCGCGTCCGTAAATTTCGAGCCAGCCTGGCTTGATCAGCACCTTGCCTTCGGTTTTGAAGTGATGGCTGGCCACAATTGTGATGCGCGTGGTTACCCGGAATTCCGCAGGCGGAAAAAACACAGCCATGAAGCGTTTGCTGACCAGATCATAGATCTTGGCTTCGGCTTCGCTCAGCTCCTTGGGGACCTGCAGGGTTGGGATAATGGCAAAGTGATCGGAGATCTTTTTGTTGTCAAAAATACGCTTGTTGGGTCTGACCCAGCTGTTTTGCAGAATTTTCTTTGCAAAGGGCGCATTGCGGCGTCCTAGCTGCGATTCGGCGCCCACGATGGCCTCAAAGGTCTGTTTGACCGTACTTTGATAGTCTTCTGGCAGGTAGCGCGAGTCGGTACGCGGGTAAGTTAGCGCTTTGTGCCGTTCGTACAGACTTTGTGCCAGCGCCAGCGTGGTTTTGGCGGTAAAGCCGAAACGGGAGTTGGCCTCGCGCTGCAGGGATGTCAGGTCAAACAGGCCTGGCGACATGGATGTCGAGGGCTTGGATTCTTCGGTAACAGTACCGTCTTTATGGCGACACGCAACAACCACCGACTGTGCACTGGCGGCCGACCACAGGCGATTGTCTTTTTTCTCGGGATCGTGTTCATCCTTCTTGAAGGCCGGATCGAACCACTTGCCTTCATACAGGCCGCCGGCAGCGACGAAGGTGGCATGCACCTCCCAGTAGTCGCGGGATTTGAACTTGCGGATTTTTTCTTCGCGT
>NZ_JBQEAU010000056.1:0-27264 GCF_052108595.1 Advenella sp. | reverse complement strand
CTCAAAATCCCCCGCCGCAAGGCGTGCCGGTTCGATTCCGGCCCCGGGCACCACAATAAAATCAAGCTCTTAAGCTGATTTATTACTTATTCTCCGATCACTCTGTTTTGTTGTTTATACGGTCGATAAATATTTACCGCACCGTAAACGAAACACCACACATTCCGTTCATGTTCGGTTGCTTGGCAACATCCCTAGTGGTTGGTGTCCATCGTCCGGAAGATCAAGAATTTGGAACCATGGCAAATGTGCACTGCTACTGCCAGGATATTCTGATTTTTTCCACAAGGTTCCATCACTTGCAACCGCAAATACTTCAAACGAATTGTGTCCCTCCTTCGGTGGTGCGGCTGCGACGTGAACAATGTTTCTTTTCATAACTCCTCCTATTGGATGAACGCATATCATATCCGGCGAATATGACATTATGTTACTGGGGTAATCCAGCATTGTTGGAAACCTCTGGATTTCAAAACCGACCCTTTACCTGAAACGCAGGAAGTTAAATATCCATCAGCCGGTACGGATTCAGCAGGCGCAAATCGTGTCGTTATCCACCAGGCACACATCTATCTTGTCGTCCCGATGCTCGTACCAATCGCCTGCCGCCAGCAGGATCGCAGCGGTAACTGGTGCTGGCATCGGATTAGGGACAGTTTCCCAATTCAGATAACCAGCAGTGATACCTGTGGCCGCATTGATGTTGTGCCTCACTTCTGTAAGTTCAGGAAATATACTTCTAAATCAAAAAAGTAACTATATTTAACTTTAGAAAGTAAATGTATGGATTTAGATGTTTGCATGCCATATAATAAACAAATTGAAATACCTATCAAACAGTAAGTTTTTTGGCAGTATTGGCGTTTGATAAGCTGGGCTGCAATGGACCTGGCGTTGCACAAATAAGTGTTGCATTTGATAGTAGTAAAAACTAATGGAATTTCAGAAGGTGGAGTACAAACTTACCCCCCATCAATGAAAAAACTCTGTTCTGAGTATGGTATAGCTGCCGACTAATGGGAAAGTCCATGGAACTAGGTGCGTTAAAAAAACAGCTGCAAGAACACCTCGGCGATGGGCTCGTTCTAATTATTGGTTCTGGGCTGTCCTGTGCAGAAGGAGTTCCCGGAATGACGGCGCTAGGGCATCACCTAGTAACCCATATTCCTGCTAGCCTTTCCCCAGACGACACGCAGCTTTGGGAAAATATCCACCCTCTTATTGAGAAGGAAGGGCTAGAGGCAGCTTTGCTGAAGTATGCTCCCTCGCCATCTCTCGAGGCCGCAATTGTGCAGAGCACCGGCGAGTTCATTGCCACTGCTGAAGCCAATATTATCTCCGACGTTTTTAATAAATCTAAGACGCTTCGACTAACCAAGTTGATTCCGCATTTGTTGCGGTCAGATGCGGGCATACCAATTGTGACTACAAACTATGATCGTCTCGCCGAGCTCGCATGTGAGGAAGCGGGTTTAGGCGTCGACACCATGTTCTGTGGCCATTTTGCGGCGCGGCTTGAACCGGAGAATAGCTATTGGAGTTTTTGCCGTAATGTGAAGTTGGTGGGTAAGAACGTGCGCTACAAATTCGCGATGAAAGCCAATATCTTCAAGCCGCATGGTAGTCTTGATTGGTATCATCGTGAGGGCAGTCCGGTTCGCTACGCAGGAGCGTTACCACTCCCTCGCCTTATCATCACACCAGGGTTGAACAAATTCCGTAGCGGATATGACAGCCCTTTCGACAAACACCGAGAAAAGGGAAATGACGCCATCGATAAGGCGCGCCGCTTCCTCATTATCGGCTACGGTTTCAATGATGATCATTTGGAAACGCATCTCACCCCCCGCATCAAATCAGGTGTGAAAACGGTAATTTTAACTTTCTCGCTCTCTTCTAAAGCACGAGACTTAGCCATAAAGAACAAAAATGTTATAGCTGCTGAGTTTCGCGAAGATGCTGGAACCCCAGGCGCATGCTTCATCGTCAATGGAGCAGAGATATTCTACCCCGGTGTTGATTACTGGGACCTCGATGGATTTGTAAAGGGAGTTTTATCCGTATGACAAGCTCAGCACTCGTATTTACAGAGAATGATCAAATCGGTC
Source organism: Advenella sp. (assembly GCF_052108595.1). Lineage (NCBI taxonomy): Bacteria > Pseudomonadati > Pseudomonadota > Betaproteobacteria > Burkholderiales > Alcaligenaceae > Advenella > Advenella sp. The sequence goes on along the minus strand of NZ_JBQEAU010000056.1, from coordinate 25,156 downwards.
GTGTAGCTGGCGTTGACACCAGCCGCGTGGCGATCGATGTCACTAATTCTGAGATGCTTACACGTGTAGGCATCGGACAGCTTATCGCTATCAAGGGTGCGACCCAAGCGGAATTCTTAATTGGAATGACAGATCGCGTTACTCGCTCACTTCGCGAAGAACTTCCTGGTCCTGAAAGTGGTGAATTCGGGACGTTAACGGTCTCGCCGGCTGATCACATGCAGGCTTTCGTCATCGGCACCTATCGGACCGTTGACGGTGACAAGTCGGACACCTTCAAACGCGGCGCTGATAGCTTCCCGCAGATTGATCGTGACTGCTTTGTAATCGAGGGAGGCAACCTACAGCGTTTCATGGGAATCCTGGGAGCAGGATTATCTGACGAGGAACGATTGAAGCTTGGCACCTTCGTGGCAGATCGTAGCGCTGAAGCAATCGCCAGTGGGGATAAGTTCTTCCAGCGACATGCCGCCATTCTTGGAAGTACCGGATCGGGTAAAAGCTGGGCAGTAGCTTTGATTCTTGAACGTGCGGCTAAACTGAATTTCCCTAACATCGTCGTGTTCGATATGCACGGAGAATATGCACCTCTGGCTGACAAGAACAATGGTGGATTTGCACAACGCTTTCGTATCGCGGGTCCCGGCGACCTTTCCGCTCCAAAGGACGACACCCTGTTTCTACCTTACTGGTTGCTAAACCGTGATGAGATGCTGTCGATGATCTTAGATCGAAGCGATCAGAATGCTCCTAACCAAGCTTCCCGTTTCACCCTCCACGTTCGTGATCTTAAGGCCGGCACTCTTGACTCGTCGGACAAAAACAAGGTCAAAGAAACCTTCACCGTGGATTCGCCAATCCCCTATGCTATTTCTGATTTGGTTGTCCGTCTGAAGACGGACAACACGACTAAAGGTGTAGGGAAGAACGGCAGTGCTGTTAAAGGAGATTGGGAGGACAAGCTGACACGCTTTATATCGCGACTGGAGGCGAAACTGGATGATCGCCGTTACGGCTTTATGTTCTCCCCCCCCGCAGCAGCGCTCGATTATGGATGGCTCGCTAAGCAGATCATCAAATTACTAAGAGCCGATCCTGGCAATGGCATCAAAATCATCGACTTCTCCGAGGTTCCAGCCGATGTACTCCCTGTTGTCACCGGAACATTAGCTCGCCTTCTCTATGATGTGCAGTTCTGGATGAGTGCAGATGCGCGCACGCCAGTTACCTTACTGTGTGATGAAGCACATCTCTACTTACCGGTCAAAGATGACGCTGATGCCGTTCAGAGACAGGCACTATGGTCGTTTGAGCGCATTGCGAAGGAAGGGAGAAAGTACGGGTTCTCTATGCTCGTCGTGAGCCAACGACCGTCTGACGTAAGCCGGACAATCCTCTCCCAATGCAACAATTTCTTGGCTCTCAGACTAACGAACGACAGCGACCAGAACGTTATCAAGAGACTGATGCCGGACTCCCTAGTCGGTTTGACGGCTATGCTCCCACTCCTTGATACAGGCGAGGCGCTACTGTTGGGTGATGCGGTGCTTCTTCCAACGCGGATCAAACTTGATCCGCCGCAAGTGAAGCCCGACAGTGCGACGCGAGATTTTTGGCGGGAATGGGGTTCCCTTATGCCTGATGAGAAGTTACTTGAAGCTGCGGTCGAGTGTTTGCGGAGCCAATCACGGACTAACGGATGAGCGCTGGCTAAATAAGTACGATATTTTTTAGGGTATTGATCGACGAATTATTGTTAGTTTTTTGATTTTAATGTGAAGAATAATCTATTTAATAATAGAGTAGCAGTCATCAAAACCTAGCGAGAAGGATCATCAAAATCACCCGAACATTAATTGGGTCGAATGCCGGATGCAATATATTCTCTCTAAATATGACCAATTGTACTAGTCAAATACCCAATATGTTGTTAGTATGCTAGACACCAATTACGCGTTTCGTTGGCTACTGACATTGGTGTCTGCAAGCTGATAATGTCGGGCGTATCGCCAGACTGAAAAGGATTGGCAGCATTTTTGGCGCAAAGACGGTCGCGCGTCCCAGCTCCTCCGCATGTCTGCTCCTCCGCCGGGCCACGCGACCGTCTTCGCGCCATATTTAGGTAGTTGGTATTCGTGCAAAAGACTATAACGAAAATTACGCAGTATATTGATGTCGCAAAAAGTCGAGTTACCCGACCATGGCATCGAATCACGGTCTTCGGGGGCGATATGGGTTCTCGTCCAGAAGGTGGATCGCTCTCGCAACGAGGGGACTTTATTAATTATGTTGCGATTTATCACCCCAAATACAATCCGACCCTAATTACACCGGAGACCTATAAGGATTGGAACCATTACGACGTTTATCAAGATCTGTTGTCATTCGAGGAAGACTTATGCGCGTTCGTTGACGTTATTATAATATTTCTTGAAGGCGTTGGCGCAGTAGGTGAATTCGGCGCATTTCTTAAAACTCATGATACTTCGAAAAAATTAATAATAGTGATTCATGAGGATTATTGGGAGGAGAACTCTTTCATACGTCTTGGTCTGGTACTCAATCTTGAAAACCGATATAAGAATGCGACATTCTCGGTTCCAGGGACCTTAGGTAAAGAAGACGTATTTCAGATTATTGAAGAAGTAGAACTCCGCTTGTCAAAGCAGCCAAAAACTGAAGCACTGGATCTCGCGAACACCCGCCATATCCTTCTAACGATTGCAGATTTCGTCGAACTAATCCAGGTGGCTCGGCTAACAGATATCTCGAATTTTTTGGAAGCATTAGGCGCAACCTTATCTCTTAAAAGACTTCATCAACTGATGTTTGTGTTGGAAAGACTTGAGGTTCTTAAGTTTCGTCGCTCGGGCAATGAATCTTTCTATACATTCCTACACACCGGCGAAAGTTACGTCGAGTATAGCCTAATAGATAAACGCCTAGAGCGTGCTCGAATCAAAAGTCAACTCTTCGAGCAAACAGTAGCAGATCGCAGACGCAAGGCCGCTTACGAGCGCTTTAAAGTCCCGAATATAGGGGTAGAAAAAAATGTCGCTTAAAACTGATCTGCTCCAAGCTCTTCCTTTCACAGAGCACGAATTGACTATGTTAATAGCAACTGCTCCACGCCGCTATAAAGAATACACAATTGAGAAGCGACGGCGACCTGAGCGTAGGAACATTGCCCAACCCACTCCGGAAATAAAAACGTTGCAACGCTGGCTTTCCAAAAACGTTCTTTCAAAATTCCCAATCCACGCCAGTGCAACTGCATACCGAAAAGACGTGGGACTGTCGGCAAATGTTAGCCCCCATTTAGGTAATCGATTTCTTCTTAAAATCGATTTTAAAAATTTCTTTCCTTCTATCGAATCAGATGACTTAGTCGCTTACCTAGAAAAAAAAGCGGAGTTAACAAACGATGACTGCTACATTTTGACACAGATACTTTTTAAGAAAAATGTTGAAAAAGGGAAACTTACACTTGCCGTCGGTGCGCCAAGCTCCCCTCAAGTGTCGAACATTCTGCTGTTTCAATTTGATGAGGCAGTTTCAAACTATTGCTTGGCACATAATATTGCTTACACTCGCTATGCAGACGACCTATCTTTTTCTACGTCCACCCCTGTAATTCTGCGGGATTGCTTAAGCGTCGTAAGAAAAATAATTCAGGATTTACCGTATCCGAAACTAGTCATTAACGAAGAAAAAACGGTAGAAACATCGAAAAAGCGAGGGCGAAGAATAACTGGTTTGACTATAACTAATGATGACACCATCTCCATTGGTCGTCTGCAAAAGAGGAAGCTTCGGGTGCTCATTCATCGTTTTAAGACCGGGAATCTCGATGCTTGTGAGCAAGAGTCGTTACGTGGTTATCTGGCCTTCCTTAATTCTGTGGAGCCAAAACACGTCGAGCGTCTCAAGATATCATTCGGGGTCGATACCTTAGCTTTGCTTCTGTGATTCGGAACAGAACTCAAAACGGCCTTAACAATATCAAAATATAGCAAATTTTATAGTTTTTCCCGGCGGGTAACCTCAATTTATTAAAAGGAAAAAAATGTCGCCCCAATTTCCTCACATGCCGTTGCCACAAGGGCTTACATATGAGTTTCTTGGCACGTTCGCTCGCTCCGAGTACGCTCTAAAATGCGCAGGCTTTGCTCGAGGAAATGCCTCAACTGTAGAAGCCAACTGGGACGAATTTTCTAAGGCGATAGATTGGCATTTCAGGCGAGTGAGCGACACCGAACTCAAAGATGCGGTCAATTTTCTTTTAACAGATCCGCCGCGAAAGCAGATTTTAAAAGAAGGTAGCGTTATATGGAAAGACTCACCCCCTGCCAAGGGCCTGTTAAAAACTCAAAAAACACTACTCATGGTACGTCGAATTAGAAATAATCTATTTCACGGAGCAAAAATTTGGTCTCCTGAATATAGAAATATCGACCGCGACCGCGACATCAGACTTGTGCAAGCGGGTCTGACAGTTCTTAAACGGTGCATTCTAATCAATCAAAAAGTACGCGTTTCGTTTGAGCACGGCGCTTTTTGACTATCTGTCTAAATTCAACGTTGCACCGACAATGGGAACTGCGTTAATAATCGCAAGGATCGCGTATGTTTATTGGTAATAACTCTATGATCAGTTTGAAGTACCGTATTAACTGAACGGCGACCAAAAAACACTAAACATGCCCCCCCTGATTTACACCTCCTAGAGTATTCCTTAAACCAAAAAACTAGGACAGCTGTGTAAAACAGGTCCACAATTGTTTTTATTCTATAAGTGTCGTTGTCGCACACCGGTAGCCGCAAATGTCGGCCCTGGCAGACCATTTGCGGCCTGGAAATATCGGTGCAGTTGGTCTGAGCGAGGTGTCAGAAAAGACTATCCGCCGTGCAGACGCCGCTCTGCGTAAAGCAACGGATGGTAAACAGGGAATTGCAGCAATCCAGACCGAATTCTCGTTAATGACGCGTCATATTGAAGTTGACGGTGTGGATCAAGCGTGCCGAGAGCTCGGTATCCTGCTGGTGGCATACTCGCCCGTTTGCCGAGGGCTGTTGACCACCCCATCTTTCGACCCTCAAGCACTTTCAACATCGGATTTCCGTCGAAACCTGCCACGATTCACTGGGGATAATCTGAAGCATAATCTTCAATTAGTCGAGGTTCTGGCAACAGCAGCCCGGAATGAAGGTGTGACGCCTGCCCAAGTAGCGCTCGCGTGGGTATTGGCACATGGTTATCACGTGGTGCCCATTCCGGGCACGCGCAGCAAAGCGCGTCTTGATGAAAATATGGCTGCGTGCCAGATTACACTCAGCCCGGAGACAATGTCATTGCGGGAAAAGGCTTTCGCGCCACAGGCAGCAGCGGGTTTACGCTATTCAGCGGCTGCGATGCAGGCTTACGGTCTTTCTATCTGAGGCACTATGATTAGGTAAACATTACGTTTGCCAGTCATCGTCATTCTTGCACTGTGCCGAACTTACGGTACAGTGCAGCGACAACCCCTCATCTATTCGTATAATTTCGCCTATACACCTCTTCCCCCATAGCCTGCACCTGCTGCGCGATCTGCGCCCTGAAGGGCGCCAATAAACCGTTGAAACTTTGCTCAGGTTCAAGCAGCGACAGACTACGCGCAATCGCTTCAATGGTGGACACTGCAGCAGGCTGACTCGTCTTGCGTATCCGGTATTCCGACGGCATGCCAGGGGGCAGGCTCAGCCGAGGCAGTGTGTCCAGCACCGGGTTCGCGCCCACTATTTTGCGTGCCTTGCGCCAGGTGCCGTCCGGCACGATTAGCAGCGATGAGGCAGGCTCACCGCAAGAGGAAGTGGAAACGGCAGCAACCTGCGCGCTGCTTGCTTCCCGCTCCGGAAAGAGCAGTAACACGCGGCCCGCTGAGGCAACGATGTCATCCAATTGCGGAAAATGCTCGCCCACCAGCAACCGTGCATTAAGCAGCCCCATCACCGCCAGGCGGGCGGTATTCAGGGGATGGTTCGCTTCATCCGGGTGTTGCAGCACCAGTACCTGCGTGCGGTTAGGAATGCGACTTATATAAGCACACAGGCAATGCGATGCAGGCCGCTGGCAATGCTCGCAACGAGGACGGGGCAGCTTTTTCAACTCAGACATATGCGCCATTATACAAAGCCTAACGCACTGACGAGCGGTTGCCGCCAAGGTCAACTGGCAACCAGCTCCGAAAGACACAGCCCGGCAGGGCTGTTCGGGTTGGCCAGGGCCAATTCGATACTAAGATGGTTCAAGCCTGCCTCTATGCGCAGCTGCACGTCTTGACCCTGGGTTTGCAGCAAGGACGAGAACTGCTGCGCCTGCTTGTGGTAAGGCGCAGTATCGTGTTCGGCAAGCATCAAAATACGTCGGGGTACGTCTAGCTGGCGTGAAGTCAGGGGCGTCCAGGCCGCGGCTTCTGCCTCCGTCATCTTCGCTTCGTGCTTCAGGAAGCTGCCGGGGATCTCGGCCAGGTCATAGATGCCGCTGATCAGCAGCAGGCCGCGTAGCGCGCTAAGCCCTGTGTACTCGTTTTCTTCGGGGCCGATCGCAGCCAGGTAGCTTGCCAGATGCGCCCCAGCTGAGTGGCCGCTGGCTGTGACGCGACTTGGGTCTGCACCCAGCTCAGGCGCCATCGCAACCAAATGCGCCAACGCCGCGCGCACCTGGCTCACAATAGTACCCAGTCTGGTATCTGGCATCAGGTCGTAACCGATAAAGGCCGCAATACCGCCTGCGGCCAGTACCGGCGCCGCGACCAGCCAGTGCTCATGCTTGTTGCCGGCGCGCCAGTACCCGCCGTGAATGAAGGCATGCAGCGGCGCCCCTTTTGCCAGGCCAGGCGGGAAAATAATATCCACCCGTTCGCGTGCGCCGGTGCCATAAGGCACATCGACGCGCGCGTTGGCACCGACGGCAAACGCACGTGACCTTGCGGCGGTTTCGGCGATGAGCTCGTCGAAATTAGGGATGAAATCACGATTGCGATATAAGTCTTTCATAGTTAAAAGTGTACCGCATAATACTTAGGTTCCATGAACTCCAGAATGCCGGTAACGCCGCCTTCACGCCCCAACCCACTTTGCTTGGCTCCACCAAAAGGTGCCGCCGGGTCTGACATCAATCCGCGATTGATCGCAACCATGCCCGCTTCTATGCCCTTACCCACCCGCAACGCGCGTGACAGATCACCTGAATACACATAGGCAGCGAGCCCGTATTCTGTATCGTTGGCCAAGCGGATGGCCTCGGCCTCGGTGTCGAAACAGTAGACAGCGGCCACGGGGCCAAAAATCTCGGTATGCGCAATGCCAGCATCGGTGGGCACGTTATCAATAACCGTAGGCGGATAGAAATAACCGCTACCTGGCAGCGGCTTGCCACCAGTGTGCAATCGTGCGCCCTGCGCGATGGCGCTGGAAACCAGGCGGTCGATCTTCGACACGGCTATTGTTGTGATCATCGGCCCCACCTGAGTCTGGGCGTCGGTACCCGGCCCCACCCGCAGCGCAGCCATGCGCTCGGTCAGCCCGGCGACAAAGGCATCGTGTATGCCCGACTGCACATAAAAACGGTTGGCTGCCGTACAGGCTTCACCCGCATTACGCATTTTAGCGATCATGGCGCCATCCAGAGCCGCTTGCAGATCAGCGTCATCGAACACCAGGAATGGCGCATTGCCACCCAGCTCCATTGAGCACGAAGTAACGGTCTTTGCCGCTTCGGCCAGCAAGGTTCGCCCGACTCCGGTCGAACCGGTAAAAGACAATTTGCGTACCCGTGGGTCAGCCAGCATGGCATTGGTGATGACAGCCGGTTGCATCGTGGTCAGTACATTCACCACCCCTGGCGGTACACCGGCCTGAGCGCCCAGTCTGGCCATGGCATAGGCGGTTAAAGGCGTTTCCGAGGCTGGCTTCAGAATAACGGTGCAGCCCGCCGCCAGAGCGGGTCCGATCTTGCGCGTAGCCATCGCGGCAGGAAAGTTCCAGGGCGTGATCAGGACGGCGATTCCGATGGGGTCATGATCGACAAGAATATGGTTAGCGCCCGACGGAGCATGGCGAAACTCTCCGGAAATACGCACCGCCTCTTCGGCATACCAGCGGAAGAACTCGGCGGCATAGGCGACCTCACCGCGCGCATCGGCGAGCGCCTTGCCGTTTTCCAGAGAAATCAGGCACGCAAGTTCCTCGGCGTGTTCTGTCATCAGCTGGAACCAGCGGCGCAGTATCTCGGCACGCTGGCGGGCCGGGGTTGCGCGCCAGTTTGCGGCAGCACCGTCAGCAGCATCAACGGCTCGCATGGCATCGGCGATTGAAGCGTCAGGCACCTCGGCTATGACCTCTGCGGTCGAGGGATTCACAACCGGAATGCCGGTGCCCGCCTGCCATTGTCCGTCTATGTATAGGCCTTGTGCGTGCAAGGCGGGATCGGCATAGTCCGACCCGGTCATGGTACTGTTTGTCATTTGTTTGAAGTCCTGTCTTACTGGATGAGGCTGGCATCGCCCGAGTAGGCAGCGCTCAGCAGTTTGCGCATGTCGCTGCGATCTAGCGGGCGAGGATTGTTCTGAATAAGGCGCTCTATGCCGCAGGATTGTTCCGCCACCCAATCCAGTTGATCTTCGGCCAACCCAAGTGCGGCCAGCGTGACTGGAATGCCTATACGCGCAAACAGCGCAGAGATCGCGGGTATGACTTGCGCAGCATCTGCAAGGCCCATGGCGCCGGCCATCTGCTGTAATTCCACGCCTATCTTGGGACGATTCCATTCCATAACCCAAGGCATCAGACACGCCACCCCCGCACCATGTGCAGTGTGGGTCACCGCGCCCACCGGATATTGGATGGCATGGGCGGCCGCGGTTCCGGCAACGCCAAAGGCCAGCCCCGCAAAGGTCGCCCCTTGCATGACCTGAGCCCGAGCCTCCAGGTTGTTCCCGTCGGTATAGGCCGCCTCTAATCCCTGCCACAACAGCGATATGGCTATCAGCGCAAACTGGTCGGACAGATCATTTTTGCCGACGAATACGCGTTCCTGCGTTAATCCGGGCGTGACCGGACGCCGGGTGGCAGTAAAGGCCTCGATCGCATGCGTCAGTGCGTCGGCGCCGGCGATGGCAGTCAGTCCTGGCGGACAGGTTAAGGTAAGCTCAGGATCGCAAATCGCCACTGTGGGAATCAGCTCTGGGCTTGATATACCAACCTTCAGGCTGCGCTGGAGATCCGACAGGACAGCTACCGGCGTAACTTCAGAGCCGGTTCCCGCCGTGGTCGGAATGGCAATCAAAGGCAGAACGGGGCCGGGCACTTTCAATTCGCCGTAGTAGTCCTCGGGCTGCCCGCCATGGTTCAGTAGCAATGCCAGGCATTTGGCCATATCCAGGCACGAGCCACCACCCACCCCGATAACCATGTCGGGAGCGAAGTCGCGGGCTGCGTCGGCCGCCAGCACTGTGCTTTCAGCGGGTACATCTGCCAGGGTTCCACTTTCAATTCGCACTGCCAGGCCGTTCTTTTCAAGATCGACAATAAGGGACTGAAAGTGCGCATCGCCGGCCAGGCGTTGATCGGTCACGACCAGCGCGCGCTGGCCCAGTCTTTTGGCCACCAACCCCAGCACCTTGCGTTGACCGGCCCCCGCGATAAGCTCGCGAGGCGACCGGATGGTCCCAAAGTAATTCATTGTTCCTCTCCCATTGTTTTTGGTATTTCGCCGCTCAGGCGCGAACGCCGAACCAACATGACCACCATGACGGCTTTCTCTTTAGTCATTGATATAAACCACGAAAAATTAATCGCAGTAATTCCGCAAAAAAATCATATCGTATATGATATTGTATTTGACATTTGATATGTTATTTGCCATGATTAGGGTGTGTCAAGAACTACTTTACGAACAGGTATCCGCAAAATGGCAGCACAATTGGAAAAACAGCATCGCTTATCTCTACGCCCGACCAGTGTGGTAGACGGTGTGTACGACGTCATCTACGAACAACTGATGTCACTCACAATTGCACCGGGTGCGCGCATTCCCATTGATGTGCTCGCACGCGACCTGAATGTTTCCCAGACACCGATCCGCGAAGCGCTTTCTCGGCTTGAGCGCGAAGGCTTGGTACATAAGGCACATCTCATCGGTTATAGCGCCGCCGCCCAACTGAATCGCAAGCAGTTCGAAGATTTGTTCAACTTTCGTCTGCTTATCGAACCCGAAGGAGCTCGATTGGCTGCCTTGAACATGACTCCTGACAGCCTCAAACATATTGAAGAGATCGCAGCCGACATGGCACACGGTGCAACACCGGTAGACCGCACCAGTCGTTATTCACGCTTTGCCCGGACCGATGCCCATTTTCATGACGAAATCCTGCAGATTGCAGGCAATGAAGTGATCCGCTCAACGCTATTTAACCAGCATGTACACCTGCACCTATTCCGCCTGATGTTCCACAGTCGCGTTACCCAGGAAGCATTGGAAGAACACGAAGACCTGATGGCAGCCTTTCGTGAAGGTAACGCCGCCGCTGCAGAAGCGGCAATGCGCAAGCATATCGAGCGCTCCCGCGAGCGCCTGAGGCCGGCTTTCGAATGACCCTAAACACCGCCCTTGCCTCCTCTATGGCGCCGCCAGCGGACATGAGTGTGTCAGCGCAGCCAACGCTGGTCACCTCGGCCTTGTCCAAGGCCTATGGCCTCATCACAGTGCTGTCTGCGATTACGCTCGACATCCACGCCGGTAAAGTCCACGCGATCATCGGAGAGAACGGCGCGGGAAAATCAACACTCATGAAGCTGCTGTCGGGCTATATCAGTCCAACAGAGGGCCGCCTGCTGCTTGATGGGCAACCCATTCAATTTACCAATGCCGCAGCGGCAGAGGCCGCAGGTGTGGTGCTGGTCCATCAGGAAATTCTGCTGGCTGACGACCTCACCGTCGCCGAAAACCTCTTCCTGGGCCGCGAACTCACACACGGCATTATGGTCGATGATCGTGCAATGCACCGCCGCACCGCCGAAGTCCTGAGCTCCATCGGAGCACATTGTGACCCACGCGACCTGGTAGGCGATCTTCCGCTGGCACAGCGGCAATTGGTGCAAATCGCAAGAGCGTTGCTTGAGCCGCGCAAGGTCGTGATCTTCGACGAACCTACCGCCGTTCTGGCCAATGACGAGGTGGCTGCATTACTGAATGTGGTCCGTGGGCTGAAGGCGCAAGGGGTGGCCGTCTTATATATTTCACATCGCCTGGACGAGGTCAAAGCGCTGGCTGATCAAATTTCCGTGCTGCGCGATGGAAGGATGATAGGCACCTGGCCGGCCGCCGAACTGTCCCAACGCAAGATGGCCGAACTCATGGTCGGACGTCAACTGGACGTGCTGTATCCACCGAAGCGTCCGCAACCGTCAGGCGACCCGCTGCTGGTCGTCGAACAACTGTCCGTGGATCACAACGCGGTGCAGGCCAGCCTGACGGTCAGGCCCGGCGAGATACTGGGCATAGGCGGCATGATCGGTTCCGGCAGAACCGAGCTCTTCGAGGGGCTGATGGGTCTGCGCCCGGCCCATGCACATCGCATCGAACTGAACGGACATCTCATTGGGCAACGCTCAGTTGGCACCTGGCAGGAACATGGCCTGGTTTACCTGACCGAAGATCGCAAAGGCAAAGGCCTGCTGCTCGAAGAGCCACTGGCGCCAAACCTGACACTTCAGGCGCTGGACCAGATTCACCCACGTCTTGCGCTGAATCATCGCCAAGAGGCCGCAGCGCTGCAAAAAGTCGTCAGCGAATATGACATCCGCGTCGGCTCGGTGCATCTGGATGTCGGTCAGCTGTCCGGAGGCAATCAACAAAAACTGCTGCTGGCAAAAATATTGATGACCAATCCGTCGGTCGTCATCATCGACGAACCGACTCGCGGCATCGACATAGGCAACAAGAGTCAAATATACGACTTCATAGATCAGCTGGTTCGATCAGGTAAAGCCTGCATCGTGATTTCGTCAGAACTGCCCGAGCTGGTCGGCCTAGCCGACCGGGTGCTGGTCATGCGTGGAGGACGCATCGTGGCTGAGCTGACAGGAAAACAAATAACAGAACAAAACGTCGTCTATGCGGCCACAAGTGCAGAGGCGCTTGCTACCGGCTTGCATGAGCAAGATCAGCGGACGACAAACGAAGGAGACAAACCTGATGACAAGTGCGACCACGACTATCGCGACAGTTGAAGCACCCCGGCGCATCCGCTGGGCCACCATGGGGCCTTTCATTGCGCTAGGCATTGTGCTACTGGTCGGCACAATGCTGAACCCCAACTTTGCCACGGCAACCAACTTAGCTAACGTTGTGACCCGTTCAGCCTTCATCGCCATTATCGCGGTGGGCGCAACCTTCGTGATCTCGTCGCGCTGCCTGGATCTGTCCGTCGGCTCCATGATGGCCTTCGTGACCGGAATCATGATTCTGACCATGAACCATCTTCAGCCTTCCATGGGTGCGAACGCAATCTTGGTCGGCGCCGTCGTGGGTCTGTTGGTTGGGGCCACCTGCGGCCTGTTGAACGGGCTGATCGTTACTGTAGGCAAAATCGAGCCCTTTATTGCCACACTGGGCACAATGGGCATTTATCGTGCATTGATCACCTGGATGTCTAACGGCGGATCTATTCCTATGGACCGCGCGCTACGCGAACCTTATCGTCCGGTCTATTTCGGCGATGTACTAGGCCTGCCCATTCCAGTGGCCGTTACCTTGGCCGTCGCCCTGGTCGGTGCCTTCATCCTGTACCGCACCAAATACGGACGCCGTTGCACAGCAACCGGCTCCAATGCCGAGGTGGCCCGTTTCTCGGGTATCTCGGTCACCAAGATTCGCACCATGGCCTTTGTTATTCAGGGCCTTTGCGTAGCAATTGCGGCAATCTGCTATATCCCCCGCCTTGGCGCGGCCACCCCAACCACAGGCCAGCTTTGGGAACTGCAGGTAATCACCGCCGTTGTGATTGGTGGCACGTTGCTGCGCGGCGGCAAGGCCCGGATCTGGGGCACCATCGCTGGTGCGCTGATGCTGGAAGTCATTGCCAACCTCATGGTGCTGTCCAACGTGGTTTCTGAATACCTTGTTGCAGCGGTGCAAGGGGTCATCATCATTCTTGCCATGCTGGCACATCGATTTATCAAGTAACCGCCACCAAAGAGCGGAGTAGTTTTACAAAATAGAAAAATGACGACCATCATCTAGGAGACAGAAATGACGTCTATAACAAAACGGACACTTGGCTGGCTATCTGCAGCCACCCTTATCGCGGTCACCAGCACCAACGCCTTGGCGCAAGATAAAAAAACTATTGCCGTATCCATTCCCGCCGCCACCCACGGCTGGACAGGGGGTGTGGTCTATCATGCCGAACAGGCGGCAAAGGAAATCAAGGCGGCATTTCCTAATATTGACGTCGTGGTCAAAACCTCGCCGTCAGCCACAGCCCAGGTATCGGCGCTGGAAGACCTTTCGGCCGGGCGCAAGCTGGATGCCTTGGTCATCCTGCCCTTCACCTCCGAAGAACTGACCGGCCCTGTCGAGCAGGTCAAGGCAGGCGGCACCTTTATCGCGGTGGTTGATCGCGGGCTGACAGACTCATCCATACCTGACCTGTATGTCGCCGGCGACAATATTGCCGTCGGCGCCAATACCGCGACATGGCTGGCTGATAAGCTTGGCAAAAAGGGGAATATTGTTGTACTGCGCGGCATACCAACCGTCATTGACGATGAGCGTATCAAAGGCTTCACAGATGTCATAAAAGGCACGGACATCAAGATCCTCGATATTCAGTATGCCAATTGGAATCAGGATCAGGCCTTTTCCCTGATGCAGGATTATCTGGCCAAATATCCGAAGATCGATGCCGTCTGGGCCAATGATGACGACATGCTGCTGGGCGTCAGGCAGGCCATCAAAGAGTCTGGCCGAACCGAAATCAAATACGCACTGGGCGGCAACGGTATGAAAGACGTGATTGAACTGGTCAAGGCCAAGAACGCCATGACGCCGATCTCGACCCCTTACCCGCCCTCGATGATCAAGTCGGCCATTTACATGACGGCTGCGCAATTCACCGGGCAAGCACCCATGCGTGGCAGCTTTAAACTGGACGCGCCACTGATCACACCCGAGAATGCCGATCAGTTCTATTTCCCCGACAGCCCATTTTAATGAAATTCGATCGGGTCACGACCCGATCACCTTAACAACCAGGAGGACAACATGAGTGGCAAGAAGATCCTTATGCTCTGCGGTGAATTCACCGAAGAATATGAAATTTTTGTGTTTCAACAAGGTATGGAAGCAGTAGGTCATACCGTTCATGTCATCTGCCCCGACAAAAAGGCCGGCGAGATGATCCAGACCTCATTACACGATTTTGAAGGACATCAAACGTATATCGAGCGGTTCGGACATCTGGCCGAGATCAACAAAACCTTCTCGGAAGTGAACCTTGACGACTACGATGCGGTGTACTGCGCCGGCGGACGCGGACCGGAATATATCCGTACCGACAAACGCATCCAGGCCATGGTGCGCCACTTTCACGAACAGCAAAAACCCATTTTCACCATATGCCACGGCGTGCAGATTCTTGTGGCCGTAGACGGCGTAGTACGTGGTAAAAAAGTGGCCGCGCTGGGCGCCTGCGAACCCGAAGTCATTCTGGCTGGTGGCACCTACATAGACGTCAAGCCGCACGAAGCCTATGTTGACGGCACCATGGTGTCGGCAAAAGGATGGACCGGCCTGGCCGCGTTCATGCGCGAATGCATGAAGGTACTTGGAACGACCATCACCCATTCGTAAATCCGAAAACGCAGACCAGGCGTTTCACAAGCCCCGTCTCATCTGACGGGGCTTGCTTCATTTGGGTAGGGCGCACTAGCCGCCTGTCCAAGCCCTTTCGGCTTGCACAACGGACGTCATTTCCGTGACGCTGAGTTCAACCTTATCGCCGGCACGGTGGGCGAGCCCTGATTGAATTTCGTGCCATTTTTTAACCACGGTTCCCGAACTCATTGATATCATGGCCAGATCGTCCACTTCAAAGTAGCGCCAGACCCCCATGTCCACTCTATCCTCGTTCCATCCCCGCAATCGCCATCAGGGCCGCTACGATTTCACAGAGTTGATCAAAGGCATGCCGGAACTCGGCGCCTTCGTCCGGGCCAATCCCTATGGCGATCAAAGCATCGATTTTGCCAATCGCGCCGCGGTCCAGGCGCTCAACGCCGCCCTGCTCAAAACCTGGTACGGTGTGGCTCACTGGGATATCCCGGAAGGCTATTTATGCCCCCCCATTCCGGGTCGGGGCGATTATGTGCACCATCTGGCCGACCTGCTGGCAGAACGCAATGCAGGCGTCATACCCCGCGGTCCGGCGGTGCATGTGCTGGACATCGGCACAGGCGCCAGCGCGATCTATCCGATAATCGGCCATTTCGACTATGGATGGCGCTTTACGGCATCGGACATCGATCCTGGTGCCGTCAAATCAGCACAAGCGATTATCCAGGCCAATCCAGGCATCAGGGACGTAGCCGAAGTACGCCGGCAGAACTCGCCAGCCCATATATTCAAAGGCCTGGTCGGCGTGAATGATCGCTTTGACCTGACACTATGCAACCCCCCCTTCTATGGCTCATCGGAAGAGGCGGCAAACAATTCGGAACGCAAATGGCGCGGTTTGGGCCGAGCGGGGGCCCGGTACAAGCGCCCATTGCTTAATTTTGGCGGTCGCGATAGCGAGCTATGGTGCGAAGGCGGCGAAGTCCTGTTCATAAACCGCATGGCTGAAGAAAGCACCACCGTCCAGAAACAGGTGCTTTGGTTCTCCACCCTGGTCTCGAAAGAATCAAACCTGCCCGAGGTCTATCGCAGTATCAAAGACGCCGGCGCACTCGATGTGCGCACAGTCGACATGGCGCAAGGCCAGAAAAAAAGCCGCTTCGTCGCCTGGACCTTCTTGAACCGTGCGGATCAAGAAGCATGGCACAGCAGACGCGAAGCGAATGCTATACGCAACGGCTAGCCGCAGCTGACACTGATAACTATATCATTGTCATCGACCCGCAAATCCAGACGCTGCGGGTTGTATTCAGGGGGCAAATGCCAACACTGAGTGAGCCCGGCGTATGGACGCAGATCATCGAGACCGTATCCCTGGCTTTCCAAAAGGACCCGCCGCAAGGCGGGTCGGGTCGGCTCGATTTCGGCTACGTGCACCACAAGAAAAATTAGGCAGTTGGCGAGAAAACCACCTGCGCTGTTTTATTCGATCTCGATACCCGCATCGTCAATGATTTTGCGCCACTTGGCACTGTCTTTCTGCACAAGCGCGGTCAACGTTTCTGGCGTGCTGGATACGAATTCGACACCTTGAGGCTCAAACTTCTTGTTCAGTTCCGGGTTATCAATGACCT
This sequence comes from Advenella sp., assembly GCF_052108595.1. Taxonomy (NCBI): domain Bacteria; kingdom Pseudomonadati; phylum Pseudomonadota; class Betaproteobacteria; order Burkholderiales; family Alcaligenaceae; genus Advenella; species Advenella sp. The sequence goes on along the minus strand of NZ_JBQEAU010000056.1, from coordinate 8,644 downwards.
TGGCAACAGCCTTGTTCAGCTTTTGAATGATTTGCTCAGGTGTACCTTTCTTGGCGAAAATGCCGTACCAGGTTGTATATTCAAGGTTAGGCAGGCCGGCTTGGGAAATCACCGGCAACTTGTAAGTTTCAGAACCTGAACTGGCAGAACTCATGCCTATGGGTGTGACAGCCCCCTTGTCTATCATCGGCTTCAAAGATGGCATGCTACTGAACAGCGCGTGGATCTGGCCTGCCCCAAGATCAATGACCGCCTTTGACGTCCCGCGGTACGGCACATGCGCAACGTCAACACCTGCCTGATTCTTGAACATCTCGATTGCAAGGTGAGCAACACCACCTACTCCTGCCGATCCAAAATTGACCTTGCCAGGATTTGCCTTGGCATAATCGATAAGTTCCTGGACAGAAGTAACGGGAATCGATTTACTAACCACCAGTACATGGGGACTTTGCGTAACCTGACTTACCGGAGCAAGCAGTTCGAGCACATCTTTGCCTTTCATTGACTTGGACGGGATCGTCATGTTTCCCGAGGCCGGCATGAGCAAGGTATAGCCATCGGCAGGTGCTCCGAGCAATTGGTTAAGCGCGGGCACGCCATGGCCGCCTCCGGAATTAACGACGACTACAGTCTGGCCTAACTCCTGGCTCAGCGACTGTGCAACTTCACGCCCAACCATATCAGCCGGGCCGCCGGCCGAAAACGGAATAATCATCCGGATCGGCCGGTCGGGATAGCTGGCCTGGGCAAGCGCGCCAACAGAGGCAAAAGAAAAAGCCGCAGCCACGATTATCTTGGGTAATTTGAACATAACGTCTCCTAAATTAAATTTACTTATTATTAAAAATCTGAACGCGAAGCCGTATCTATTGCGCTTTTTTTCAGTGCTTCTTGCAGCCACGGAGGTGTTAGCACGCCATCCGCTATTGCAGCAAGTCGCTTTTGCTCGGCGACATACTTTTCTTTAGCCGAGTCAAGCAAATCTTCACGGGCACTGTGCCGATAGGCCACAACACCGTCATCGTCACCAAAAATCCAGTCGCCAGGATAAATAGCGACACCTCCACACGCGATTGGACGCAAGATGCTTCCTGGTCCATTCTTGGTCGGACCTGCAGGTACGGCATCGATCGCAAAAACCGGCATGTCCATGACGCGCAACTCTGCAATATCACGAATAGCGCCATCTATGATTATTCCGGCGATACCCGCCCTGAACGCCTGGGTACACATGATGCCGCCCATTAGCGCCCGCTCGGTATAGGCCCCGCCGTCGATAACAAGAACGTCTCCGGCCCTAGCCGAGGCTAAGGCAGCATGAATGGCAAGGTTGTCCCCTGGCGGCACCGATATGGTCAAGGCGCGACCATGCAGGCGAGCACCAGGGCGCAGCGGTTTGATCCGGCTGCCAAGCACATGAGCACCACGATCTGCAAGCAGCGTGCTGGTCAACCACCCGGCACAAGTCTGGTTGATTTGCTGGTTTGATGATTCCGTCATGCTGGCCTCGATTCAGTTGGATAAAAACGATGTATATACTGATGGAAAGATGCTTTGATAGGCTTCGCCATAGAGTTGTCCCGAACCCGCTCGCCGGCCGGCCTGTGCCCCGCGCTGCATACCGACCCGCTCGTAGTAGTCCCAAAGGTTCCGCTGGGCGTGCATTGTTTGCATGGCTGCCTTCTTTTGATCCCAGACGCTGGTGATATCGAGCAGCATGTTTGGCTTGAAGCCGCACAACTCTGACTGATGCGGCTCAAAGCACAGAACCTGCGGCGGTTTGATGAAGTCATTTCCGTGCCCAGGCGCAATTGCCTTCATGCGCGCCAGAAGCACAGCTTCAAATGTGCGGCAATGATCAAGATTCGAAGGGTCTTTCTCGGGATGTGTAATGATCAGGCTGGGCTGATACTGCCGAAAAGCACGCGACAAACGGTCAACCACTTCGGGGGTGATAATGAGTGGGTAGTCGCCCAGATCGTAAAACTCTGATGTGCTTGCCCCCAACACCTTGCCTGCCTCAAGTGCTTCCAGGCGTCGGGTCTCCTTAACTTTGTCTAGCGTTGCCCCCTCCTCTTTCCAAACCAGATTCGATTCACCATTTTCGCCAAAGCTAAGGCAAACCAGGTGTACGTTGTACCCCTGCGCAGCATGCACCGCCATGGCTCCGCCACAACGCCACACAAAATCACCAACATGCGCGGTTACGACAACAATAGATGACGACATGCTTTTCGACCCTCTTCTGACAATAAATTCATAAACAAACATATTGTATTCTTGTACAATGACATTGTACCTAGTACAACAACCAACATAAGCATCCAAGATACGAAGGCATACAACCATGAGCAATGATGGCGTTATCGCAGTTGAACGCGCACTTTCAATACTCGATTGTTTTAAACCAGGCGAAGAAAAGCTCAGCCTGGCGGAGTTGGCAGAACGCCTGCCGCTACATAAAACGACTATTTTTCGATTGTTGAACTCGTTGGTCCGCTGTAACTATGCAGTACGTGGAAACGATGGCCGCTATTCGCCCGGCCCTCGCCTGCTGTTTCTAGGGCGCGTCTATCAACGAAGCTTCGATTTGTCCGGCGCGGTGATGCCTGTGCTCGAGCAATTGTCGAGAGACACCGGCGAAAGCACCGCCTATTATGTCGAGGGCGCAGAAATCGGAACGCGCTTATGTCTTTTTCGAGCACAGCCTCATGAAGGACTGCACCCCAATGTTCTAGCTGGCAGCGTCATGACGCCGGATGACTCTGCCACTGGTCGAGTCTTCAAAAATTGGGCGCAACTTCAAACGCTTAAAGATGCTCCGCTGCCTTATTTTTCAAGTGGTGTTCGAGACCCCTACACGTCATCATGGAGCGTGCCCATTATCGGTGTAGAGGATTTTTTTTCAGGATCACTAACGTTGGCCGGCCCCTCGGAGCGTTTACGCACTGTGGATGCCCGCCGCTTTGAACGTATACTACTGAAGGCAGCCAGTGAACTGTCCAGCCGACTTGGCGCTTCAAAAGCATTCCGACAGATGATGTATGACCAAGCGTGAGCGTTGTTCGCTCGTCTAAGTCATTGTCGCACTACTACCGCCTCCCGAGTCATCCTCATATTGTTGAGGAACGCCACAGCCGCACAATCGGTTCCAACCACGACTTGAGCGTGCTGGCCAGGGCGCTTGCGGAGCTGTGAACAAAGTGCTCCAGTAGCGTGAGTAGCCGGGGTAGCATCTTGCGTGCCTGTTTGGCCGGGATGTGCTTTTGCACCAACAACCTGTTCAGTTGCTGCCTGGTAAGGTAAAGCGACCGAAGCCTGCGGGCAGCTGCCGGTTTGCGATATACGCCGGCTGCGATGCAGACTGACGGTCTTTCCAACTGAGCAATGGGATTTAGTAAACATTACATTTGCCGGTCAATGTAATTATTTGCACTGTGCCGAACTTCCGATACAGTGCAACTACAACCCGCTCAAACTCCCCGCCGCAAGGCGTGTCGGTTCGCCCAGTTGCGCCTGAGCGAATTCATACCCTGCGGTCGATAAATCCTCAAAAGGCGCTGGAACTATATCTAATCTAAGCTAATTTGCCTTTGCTAGAATACGCTGCAGCTTAGCTATTTCGTTACGTACAAAGTCGACAATTTCTTCTTGTCTACTTTCTTGCATGCGGCCTTCGATTGCGGCTACTGAAATAGCGGCGACAGGTGTGCCATCTGAACTCAGTATAGGTAATCCAACCGTCAACGTACCTGGTGCAAGTTGAGTACATACATATCCATGCTCTTTGAATTCGGCAAGTTTCTGGCGCACCCTTTCGACCGTAAACATACCGTAGCGAGGATAGATATCCTTGTTATGCTCGATGATGCGATCAATTTCGTCCTGCGCCAATGACCCCAATATGGTTAAGCCCGACGCATTAGCACCTAAGGGGCGACGCCCACCAATATCCAACGACAAAACTTTCACAGGATAACTGCCCTCCATTCGCTCGATGCATACGGACTCATATCGGCTGCGGATGAGCAAATATACAGTATCTTCAGAAAAAGTGGCGATTCGCTCCATGGCGTCATGCGCCAAAGCGCGTATATCCAGCGTAGGCTTGACTGCCAGGCTAAATTCAAAAATCGACGGCCCCAGAAAATAGCGCTTTGAATCTATATTTTGCTGAACCAGACCTTCCACTACTAATGCCTTAAGTAAGCGATGAACAGTGGATTGTCCAAGATTCAAGGCTCGATATAAATCGACCAGTCTACTACCTTGCGCATTTCGAGATGCTATAGCTTTTAATAAAGCACTAATGCGCTTCACTACCTGGGCTCCGGCGATCTCATCCATCGCTTCGTCTTTATGGCTCGTCATATATACTCCACTATATGGGATTAAATTACAATTCAAAAACAGCTCAATTCGTTGACCTTAGAGGTAAAACTACATACACTCGCTTTAATCAATACTGATTCATAAAATTATACTCCATATAATGGAATATCTAAAGGAATATCAAGATGCTGAGTGGGGTCAGAGTATTAGATTTAAGCTGGGTATTAGGCGGTCCTTTCGGCGGCCAAACCCTCGCTCAGCTAGGCGCAGAAGTGATTAAGATTGAACCTATGGATGGTGATATGTCGCGCACCATCCCGCCCTATTTCTTTGAGCAAGATTCATCGTTCTTCCTTTCAGCGAACCGCGGCAAAAAAAGCATTGCGCTTGATCTTAAAAAATCAGAAGGCCTGGCCGCACTCCATGACTTGGTACGTCAATCCCATGCTGTTATTTACGGATTCGCACCTAACGTACCAGAAAAACTCGGTATTGATTTCAATACATTAAAGTCAATTAATCCAAAAATTGTTGTTGGTCAACTTATTGGGTTCCACGATGCTCCACCCTACTCGAACGCGCCAGCCTTCGATTTGATTGTCCAGGCATTAGGTGGGTTCATGAGCATTACCGGTGAACACGAAGGAAAGCCTGTGCGAGCCGGTTACCAGATAGCAGATCTTGCAGGCGGACTTTATTTGGCCCTTGCCACTTTGGGCGCTCTGCTTTCGGCCACTTTGAATGGAAAGGGTCGATCAGTTCAAATTTCGTTGCTGGATTGTCAGTTAGCACTTCTAACGTGGCAAGCGCAGAACTACTTTATTTCAGGTGATATTCCGCAGGCGCACGGATCAAGACACCCGATGATCGCACCCAGCGAATCATTTCTGTGCGCTGACGGAAAGCCGCTAGTCATTTCCCCAACAGGAGATGCATTTTGGAATAAGTTTTGCAATGCGATAGGCAGGCCCGATCTCGCCAACGATCCTCGCTTCACTAGCTCGGCGGATCGAATCAAGAACGTCGATATGCTGGCACAAGTCCTGACGGAGCTGTTCCGCCTTAAAAATCGAGATCAATGGACTGCAGAACTGTTTGACGCCCGTATTCCCGCCGCGCCGGTCCTAAATGTAGCGGAAGCATTATCTCAACCTCTTACTGCATTGCGTTCCATGGTCGAAACGTTGAGTCATCCTGAATCAGGTAATGACATCGAATTTCTGGGAAATCCTTTCAAATACGAAAACGCTGAATCGTTATGTTATCCGCCACAGTTAGGAGCGGACACAGATGAAATCTTGACTCGCCTTTGCGGGTACAACGAAGCAAAACTTACCTTTCTGAAAAGCAAAGGGGCGATCTTTAAACAAGGAGAGAAGCTATGACACGTCCAAGTGAAGTTAAACCGCGTGAGGGCGATCAGCCCGGCACGCCTTACGAAATTTTCGAAATAGGCGCGGAACTGCCTGACATGGCATTTTCCATTACGCCGGAAATCAATACTGAATATCTTGAAGCCATTGACGAGCAGGAAAAAAACTATTCCCTCAATGGCCGAAATGTGTGTGCGCCAAATGTGCTTTCCGTGTACCTGTTAGCCGTTCTGTATCGACGCTACCCCCCGATTCAAGGCATTGTTGTATACGACCAGTTATGGAAATGGCGTAGCCCCATCTTTGCCGATGAGACGACTGATCTTATCGCATCAGGAAAAGTGACAGAGAAATTTGAAAAACGTGGCCGTAAATGGCTCAGATTCTCTGCACAGTTCCGAAAGACAGACGGAACAATTGTGGCTGAGGCCAACCATACCTTGCATTTACCCGAATAAGGAACCCACCATGCTGGAAAAAAAAATTGAAATGACGCAAGCCATTATTGACCAATACGGCGTAATCAATGGCGACAACGATACTATTCATTATGACGACGAACTGGCCAAGTCCCGGGGGTTTAGAGGTACCTTAGCGCATGGCCTTAATGTCATGGGATACGCGGCTGGTCTGGCAGCACAAATGTATGGGGAGCGCTGGTTTACCGAGGGCGAGCTCTATACCAAATGGATTGCTCCCGTCTGCCCCGGAGATCAACTTGTCGTAACCATTGACGATGATGGAACAATTGAAGGACGAGTAGCACAGGGCACCACAATGATCGGTTATGCCAGACTGGTGAACACATGAGAAATCCGATCACCAAGATGCATTTCCCGGCTCAGATCATTCTCCTGGGAAAGTTTCAAGATGCATTGAAAGACATAGTCGGCAAGCGCATTCTGGTCGTTGGTTCTTCCCGCAGCGTAGCACTCGCCGACTGGAGCGCTCTTTTCCCACAGGCTGAAGTAACGGTATTCTCGGGCTCCCTGCCCCACACTCCGGCGTTGGTACTGAACCAAAGTACAGTATTGGCCAAAGCGTTCAAGCCGGATATCATCATTGGCATTGGCAGCGGAAGCGCCATTGACTTGGTGAAAGGGGTGCTGGATTCGGTACCAGCGACATTTATCGCAATACCCACCTCGTTGGGCGGTGGCGAAATGACCAATGTATATGGTATTCGTACCGTATCCGGCACAAAGGAAGGCAAAGGAGGCCGCCAATACCTGGCCAGCACGGTGATTTATGATCCAGAGCTGCTCGAGTCACTTCCTCGCCATGAGCTAGCTGCAAGCGGGATTAATTCCTGGGCACATTGCATCGAAGCCTTTTACAGCGTGAAGTCCAATTGGTTTGGTAAATCTGCGGCCATGCAAGCAGGAAGAATGTGGCCCACCCTACTAAAGCAATCATACGGGAAGCCGCTAGACGGCACCATAAGATTACAACTTTTCGAAGCCGCAAGTCTGGCAGGATTTTCCATCAATGCTTGCGGACTCGGTTTGCATCATGCCGTCTGTCATGTCGTGGGTGGTGCCACCGGGCTTACCCATGGGGTGATCAATGCTATCGCTCTACCCAAAACGCTTGCCATCAACCGTGAAATGGCACCACAGGCCATTCGCCTTGTAGAGGAAGCTTTCCGCGTAAACGATATTGTAGCGCTATCACAAGAACTTATCGACACGCTTCAGCTCCCCCGCAGCCTTAATAGCCTAGGGGTTTCATGGAAAACCATGGAGCCATTGACTGATTCATTGATGGCAGCACATCACCTGAAATTTAACCCAGCCGCACTCGATCGCGATCGTGCTCAACGACTCATGCACGCTGTTTTTACCGGCAACCTCTAGTAGTTACCGGCTAAAGAAGCGGCCGATTGACCGACTAACAAAGGAATTATTCATGTCTAGTGCAATATCCCACTTGAAAGTCGTAAAACGTGTTTTCTGGAGCTGCTGCCTGATTTCCGGAGTGGCATCCCACGCAGCTTTCGCTCAGAACTATCCCAATAAGCCAGTAGAGATAATTGTTCCTTATTCCGCAGGAGGTTCAACCGATTCAACCGCTCGCCTTGTGGCAAAAGGCTTGTCCGAACAGTTACATCAGCCGTTTCTGGTAGTAAACCGCCCAGGAGCAGGAGGGCAGATTGCACATTCGCATGTTGCGCAGGCTGCCCCTGATGGATACACCTTACTGTTCAGCGCGGCAGGCCCTTTGACAGTGACTCCCCACAGCTATTCGAAGCTTTCGTATGATCCCATCAAGTCCTTCAAGACTATAAAGCTTGTTTCAGCCGCCCCACTGCTGCTGATCGTCAACAAAAAGCCAAAGGGGAATGACTTGGCATCGCTCATTAAACTCGCCAAGAGCAAACCCAAGGAGCTAACATACGGATCATTCGGCGTTGGAAGTGCAGCTCATTTAGCAGGCGAACTGTTCAAATCTCTAGCCCAGGTTGATATCGTCCACGTACCCTACAAGGGCAGTGCCCCAGCATTGACTGATCTGATGGGGGGACAGATTGACATGATGTTTGATGTTCTGGTTACTGCGCTTCCTCCGGTCAAATCCGGAAAAGCATTTCCCATTGCAGTCACCTCCTCTAAACGATCATCACTAGTCCCTGATGTACCCACCATCGCTGAAGCAGGAATCGAGGGGTTTGACGCGCAGACTTGGTTCGGCCTTCTCGGGCCAGAAAAAATCGACGCGAACGTAGTGCAAAAACTTTCCGACGCTTTGGATATAGTCCTTGCCGACCCTAAGTTCAACAAAACTATACTAGCTCAAGGCATGGAGGTCAAAGGGGGCACCCCACAACAATTCACCGCATTTTTCCAATCTGAATACGAAAAATGGGGGAAAGTCGCCAAACAAAGCGGGATCAAGATGGAGTAGAGTTTACGGGCGAACAAAACGCATTGACATTG
>NZ_JBQEAU010000055.1:15719-27478 GCF_052108595.1 Advenella sp. | reverse complement strand
TTCGGCTACGGCTTCCTGTCGTTGCTATTTCCCACTATCGCTTCAATTATATTGCTGGGCAGGACCAGACGACATTTTCAAGGAGAATAAAGAAGAAGAGATAGCAACTTATCTTGTCTGTTCGTGCCGGGGCGCCAGCCTCGAGTGCCTTGAGAACGCCAAGGGTATCAAAGCCAGTGTGGTCATTATAGAAATGTGTAATATGCAGTTGCACCCGAAAGCTAGCAGCTTACACCCTTAGCGCTATTGACAAGCCCTTGCTGCTGCGCGCTCAAAAATCATGGAAGCGTGTCACCAGTAGCGTGCTGGCAGGCCGTCTCCTGAAACACTTTTGTGGTTATTTTTAGGGTAAACCACAATTTCATGATGTCAGATAACATACAACAATAAGGCTCATAAATAAACGCTGTATTTCAGTTGGAATATTCGTGCAACAGACAAAACCCTTTAAACGCCTATTGTTAACCGGCGCTGCCGGCGGACTGGGCACCGTGCTGCGCCAAACCCTGAAACCCTTTGCCGACACCATAAGGCTGTCGGACATCATTGCTCCTGCTGACAATCCGCAAGCGGAAACTGGCGAGGAGCTCATGCTTTGCAATCTGGCTGACAAGGCCTCAGTAGATCAGTTGGTGGCCGGTTGCGATGCCATCGTGCATATGGGCGGGGTATCGGTTGAACGTTCTTTTGAAGAAATCCTAGAGGCAAATATCAAGGGTGTGTTTCATATCTATGAAGGCGCGCGACGCCATGGTGTGAAACGGGTGATTTTCGCCAGTTCGAATCACGCCATCGGCTTTTATCGGCAGGATGAAACCATTGACGCCGGCGTGCCGCGCCGACCCGATGGCTATTATGGTCTTTCCAAAGCCTATGGCGAAGAAATGGCCAGTTTCTATTTCGATCGCTATGACATTGAAACGGTCAGCATCCGTATAGGATCCTGCTTTCCGGTTGCGAAAGACCGGCGCATGATGCACACCTGGATCAGTTCCCGCGATTTGACCGAACTCATTCGTTGCGGGCTGGTAACCGAAGCAGTGGGGCATACGATTGTGTATGGCATGTCAGATAACAAGGAAGTGTGGTGGGACAACCACCTGGCGGCCAGGCTGAACTTCGTTGCACAGGACACATCTGAAATATTCCGCGAGCAGGTTGAGCGCCAGCCCATGCCTGCAGCCGATGATCCCGTTGCCGTCTACCAGGGGGGCGCGTTCACCGCCCAAGGCCCGTTCGAGTAATTCACGTGACTGCAGGACTATATAAAACCGGCCAGCGTGGATGGGAGATATAAGTGCAGTATGATTTTAATTTCGCGGGTCTGCTTCCTTACTGGAATACGTTTCTCGAAGGGGCATTACTGACGCTTGAACTGACCCTGGCCTCGACGGTGTTTGGCCTGACTATCGGTATTTTCTGCTCTATCGGCAGTCGCAGCCGCTACCGTTGGGTAAATCGAGCTTGCGCTGTCTACGTTGAGACGATCCGTAACACACCGTTTCTGGTGCAAATATTCATTTTCTATTTTGGGCTGTCCAGTATCGGGCTGCAGATGCCGGCCGCGGTGGCTGCGGTCATTGCCATGGTCATCAATGTAGGCGCCTACTCCTCGGAAATTATTCGCGCCGGCATGGACGCCATCCCCAGGGGACAGATTGAGGCGGCTGAATGTCTTGGGCTGTCCCGGCCTCGAATCTACTGGCACGTCATTATGCTCCCGGCTTTCGAGAAAGTGTACCCGGCCATTACCAGTCAGTTCATCTTGATGATGCTGATGTCGTCCATTACCTCACAGATCTCCACCGAGGAGCTCACTGCAGTGGCCAATAATGTGCAGTCGGAAACGTTCCTCTCGCTGGAGTCGTACATCGTGGTTGCCGCCCTTTACTTATTGCTGGCAGTCGTGTTGCGACTGCTTTTCTGGCTGGCCGAGCAACTGCTGTTTCGGCGCAAGCGGGTCATCGCCCAGGCGCAGCGCCGCTCGGCCTCCATGGGCAATGCGGCCGCCCGCAAGCGAAAGGCGGTGTCGCGCAAGCTGCCTGCCGTCACGATCAGAGGGTAACCATGGACTCATTTTCTTCTGTACAGCTGATGTATCTGCTCAAGGGCATGGGCTGGACGCTGGTGTTGTCGATTATTTCATTTGCGCTTGGCTCCGTGGCAGGGTTCGCAGTCATGCTGGCACGTGTCTCGGTTCACAAATCGGTCCGGGTGGTCATATCTGTTTATATCCAGGTTATTCAGGGCATTCCCTTGCTGGTCCTGCTCTTTATTGTCTACTTCGGGGTGGGCATTTTCGGCATCAACGTCGCGCCGCTGGTGGCCTCGGCCATTGCGCTGATGATTCATGTGAGTGCATTCCTGGGTGAGATCTGGCGCGGCAGCGTGCAGGCAATAGAAAAAACACAATGGGAAGCCTCGGAGTGCCTGGGCCTGTCGCGCTGGCAATCGCTGATTCTGGTGATTATTCCGCAGGCATTGCGTATGTCATTGCCGCCCTCGGTGGGCTATCTGGTGCAGGTCATCAAACTGACGTCACTCGCGTCGGTTGTCGGTTTCGTGGAACTGACGCGCGCCGGCCAGATTATCAATAACTCGCTGTTCCAGCCATTTCTGGTTTTCGTGCTGGTGGGCGCCTTTTATTTTGTGCTCTGCTATCCATTGTCGCTATGGAGCAGGGCCATGGAGAGAAAACTGAATGTCGGCAATCGTTAATGTGCGGGATGTGCACAAGAGGTTTGGAGAGAACGAGGTGCTCAGGGGCGTGTCGTTTGAAATAGAACGCGGCCAGGTGGTGGCGATCATCGGACAGAGCGGCTCGGGAAAAAGTACAGCGCTGCGCTGCATGGATCACCTGGAGACGATCAACAGTGGTTCCATTTCGGTCTGTGGCCATGAACTTGGCACAGGTACGGTTAACCTGCGTGAACTGCGCAAGGATGTGGGCATCGTCTTTCAGAGCTACAACCTGTTTCCGCACCTGACCGTTCGGCAAAACATCATGCTTGCGTTAAAGCATGTGCGCAAGCTATCGCGCGAGCAGTGTAGCCACAAGGCGCAGTACGTACTTGAAAAAGTGGGCCTGGCCGAAAAGGCAGAAAGCTATCCGGAACAGCTATCGGGCGGCCAGCAGCAGCGGGTGGCGATTGCCCGGTCGCTGGCCATGGAACCCAAAGTGATGCTGTTTGACGAAGTCACCTCTGCACTGGACCCGCAATTGACAGGTGAAGTGCTCCGGGTGATTGAAGATCTGGCCAAAGGCGGGATGACCATGGTGCTGGTCACCCACGAAATGGCTTTCGCACGCAGAATTGCCGACAAGGTGATTTATATGTATCAGGGCATGGTATGGGAAACCGGCGGCCCGGAAATCCTGACCAATCCTCAAACCCGCGAGTTGCAGCAGTTTATCGGCACAGGTTTATAGCAGGTAATTGCAGCTCACTATATTTATAAAAGGTAGGACGACAAATGAAATTAATACAGACAGTGCAAACGATCGGTCTCGGTCTGGGCCTGATGGGTGTGTGCGCGGCAAGCCATGCCGATGCCCTGGATACCATCAAGAAAAATGGCACGATCCGCGTGGCCGTTGCAATGGGCGTGCCCATGTTCAGCTACGCCAATGCCAATATGGAACCCGAGGGTTCGGATGTGGACACGGCTAAACTGCTGGCCCAGGATCTGGGTGTCAAACTGGATCTGGTGCAAATTACCAACGCGGCGCGGGTTCCCAGCATTCAGACCGGCAAGGCAGATCTGACGGTCTCGAGCCTGTCGATTACGCCTGAGCGCGCCAAAGTGGTGGATTTCACTGTCCCGTATGCTTCGCTGCAGACCATTGTCGCTGCGCCCAAGGATGTGCAGATCAAGAGCTATGCAGACCTCAAGGGTCTGCGCCTGGGCGTGACGCGCGCGACGGTCAATGACGCCGATGTGACCAAGAATGCGAAGGACGCCAATATTCGCCGTTTCGAGGATGACGCCACACTGGTGACCGCCGGTGTATCAGGGCAGGTTCAGGCCGTCTCTTCCCAATGGCCTATCGTTGCGGAAATCAACAAGAAGCAGACCAACAATCCCTTTGAGACAAAATTTACCCAGCATGAATTTATGTTGGGCATTGCCATGCCGAAAAACAATCCCGAACTCAAGGCATGGCTGGATAAGTGGATTCTTGAAAATCTGAAAAACGGCAAACTTAATGATATTTATAAAAAATATCACGGCAATGAACTTTCACCGAAAGTGGTCAATCAGCAGTCTTGATTATCTGATATCAATATGAGAAATACAAAAGGAGCCCGCTGGCTCCTTTTTCAATGCTGCAGCCGGATCGTGCAGGTGGATTCGTCGTTTCCGGAGAATATTTCTTGAGATACCAGGCTGATCAATGACTTGTTTCGTGTGTGAGGGGTTTCACCAATATAGTGCCTGCCTATACGCGCATCAGAATTTAATATTTGATAGTCTACCCATAATCCGGTCTACTCTTTCTTGATTATCAGTTTTTGCGCGCCAGGCGCATCGATATAACAGGAGACAACATGCCGCAAGCCACGAAATCCATATACATCAATGGCGTCTGGAAAGCGTCAGAGAACGGGAAGCAGATTGATATGCTGGCGCCCAGTAACGGCAAGAAAATCGGGGCAATATCGCGAGGCGACAAGGCTGATATCGACAAGGCGGTGTTCGCTGCGAGAAGCGCATTCGAGGGTGTATGGGGGCAAATGGCCGCAGTAGACAGAGGTCGATTGCTGTCCCGGCTTGGCGTCAAAATACTGGAAAATATTGAACAATTGGCCTCGATCGAAGCGCTGGATACCGGCAAGCCCATGACGCTGGCACGCAACGATATCACGGCGACAGCGCGATACTTTGAATATTACGGCGGCGCGGCAGACAAAATCCATGGTGAGACCATACCGTTTTTGAACGGTTATCAGGTCATGATTCTTCGCGAACCACGGGGAGTGGCAGGGCACATCATTCCGTGGAATTATCCGGCACAGATGTATGGGCGAACAATTGCGTGTGCTTTGGCGGCAGGCAACACCACAGTATTGAAGCCCGCAGAGGAGGCGTGCATGAGCATCATCAGGCTGACTGAGCTTGCCCACGAAGTTGGTGTCCCGCCTGGTGTCATCAATCTTGTTACCGGCTTGGGTGAAGAGGCCGGCGCTGCATTGTCCGCACACAACGGCATCGACTTTATGTCGTTCACGGGCTCACCTGAGGTTGGCACGCTCATTCAGAAGGCGGCGGCAGAGAACCATGTGCCGTGTGTCCTTGAATTGGGAGGAAAATCACCGCAAATTGTATTTGACGACGCCAATGTTGATGAGGCCATCCGGGTAATTATTGCTGCGATTATTCAAAATACCGGCCAGACGTGCTCTGCAGGTAGTCGTGTGCTTGTACAACGATCAATATTCGAAGAGTTTATGGATGCACTGGCAAAGCGTTTCAGGTCAATCAAGGTGGGCTCTCATGAGTCGGATCTGGACTGCGGTCCGGTCATCAGTCAGGTCCAGTGTGAGCGTGTCAAAGGCTTTCTGGAGCGAGCAAGAAAAAATGGTATCGAACTGATTGCCGAAGGTAGTCTGGATGAGACCGCTGTGGCATCTGGTTTTTACGTCACACCCGCGCTATTGGGCCCTGTTGATCCCGCAAGTGAATTGGCTCAGGACGAAGTTTTCGGACCGGTATTGGCCGCCATCCCATTTGATGATGAGGACGACGCCATCGCCATTGCAAACGGGACACAGTTTGGTCTTATCGCAGGCGTGTGGACTGAAAGCGGGGCACGTCAGATCAGAATGGCCAAAAGACTACGCGTCGGTCAGGTTTATCTGAATGCTTATGGGGCGGGGGGCGGAATCGAACTGCCATTTGGTGGATTCAAGAAAAGCGGTCATGGGCGCGAAAAGGGATTTGAAGCGCTTAAGGAATATACGGTATCAAAAACCGTGGTCATCAAGCACTGACCTGGTTGACGTTGCGATTCATATCGCATGGGGTGCTGTGAGAGACAGGAAACAATCTGTCCGGGCTCTTGGCTGAAAATAATTATTGTCCTGTATCTGTTTATGCAAATACAGAGATATATGCGCATGAAAAAATCTAATTAGGAGACAAAAATGCATAAGCTATTGAAGCGTAGCTCAATCGGGCTACTGGTGGCAGGTTTCACTCTCGCACTGTTGGCGGGGCAATCGGTGAATGCGGCGCCTATCAAGCTGCGTCTTGCTCATGTTTTCGCCATTGGCAGTCCGGTCGATGAATCAAGTAAACAGTTTGCCAATATCATCAAAGAGAAGACCAATGGTGAAATAGACATCTCGGTGTTTCCCAACAGCCAGCTTGGAGGGGACGAAACGATTGCTCGCGACATATCGCGAGGGTCCTTGGACATCGCTTTTGTCAATCCCGGTTCTCTCTCGGGGCTGGATCCTTTGCTCGATATTCACTACCTTCCCTATATCGTGGCCGACTTTACGCAGGCTGATAAGATTTTCTACAATCCGGATGGCATTATCCAGCGTACGTTAAGAGAAACGTTGAAGAAACACAAGATGGAGTCGCTGGGTTTTTTTGAGCTTGAATTCCGTGCGCTGACCAACTCGAAACATCCGGTCGAGACAGTTGCAGATCTCAAGGGACTGAAAATTCGCGTTCCGGGGTCGGCCGGCATTCGTGGCTTTTTTGACGAGGCCGGCGCGCAGGCGGTGACCATGCCATTCCCGGAGTTGTTTACAGCACTGCAACAGGGAACGGTAGACGGTCAGGACAACGGTGCAAGTATTACGCACAATTCACGCCTGTTCGAGGCGCAGAAGTTCATGACTGAACTCAATCACGTCTATGCAATGGGAGCGATTGTCTCCAGTCAGCGTGTCTGGAACAAACTCGACGATTCGCAAAAGGCACTGTTCCGGGAGACAGCAGCAAAGGTATCAGCTGAAGAAATCAGGAAAAACCGGCAGATGAATGCGGAATATATGAAAAAAATCGAAACCGGTGGCATCAAAATACACAAGCTCGCACCGCAGGCGCTGGCGCAATTTAAAGCGGTAGGAGATAAGGTATGGGAGAAGCTGACGCCAACTTACGGTCAAGAGCGCATCGAGGCACTTCGGGCAGAAGTGCAGGCGCTGACAAAAAAATAAAATAGCAGATCAAGGAACAGGAGCAAATGCTATGCAACTGGGAAGCAGACTGGCCGCGCGTATGGCATGGATCGAATGCAGGCTATACAAAATTGAGAATTTTTTATGTTCTTTAAGCCTTATGGTCATGCTCCTGATGATATTTCTAAGCGTTTGCGTAAGGTACTTCAACCTGCCGCTGCCAAACGTTTCCGAATGGGCGCTGGTCGCCATGGCGCCATTGACCTTCGTGGGGGCGGCGATGTGTACCAAGCTTGGGCAGCACATCGCGGTCGATTTCGTGCATCAGTCTCGCTCAATGGCGCTAAGAAAGTGTGCCCATCTCCTTGTCTCCTTGTTGTTACTGTTGTTCTCCGGCATATATACCTGGCTCGGGTTGATGTTGCTGGACGATGCGATATCGTCCGGAGAAACAATGATTGATTTAGGGACGCCGGTTGCCATTCCCGTTTTTTGCTACTTTCTTGGCATGCTATTGATGTCGATCCACGCCTTATGTCAATTGATCCGGGCTGCGACATTCAATGCCTTGCCCGATCTTGCAACAACGGGGAGGGAGTGATGATTGTCTCTCTTCTTCTGCTACTGCTTGTTATCGGTACCCCTATTGGCATTGCGTTCGCGCTGATCGTCATGGTCAATGCTGAGTCATGGAATATCGACCCGTTCACACTGGCAGCATTGCCCTACGATACGGTCAATTCCTTTCCTTTGCTTGCTATACCGCTATATCTCCTGGTTGGAGAACTGATGAATAGAGGTGGGCTTGTGGCCCAGATCATATCAGTATGCGATATCTTTTTAAGCAAGGTAAGGGCGCCACTTGGACATATCATGATTTTTGCCAGTGCGCTGATGGGAGCTATCACCGGATCATCAGTGGCGACAGTGGCTGCAATCGGCAGTACGGTAGGGACCGAAATGCGCAAGCGCGGGTACCCCGTTGGTTATGTCGCCGCCCTGAACGCTGCTGCCGGTTTGCTCGGAGTCCTGATTCCGCCCTCTATCCCGTTGATTTTATATGGATCGATCGTGGGCGTTTCCATTACCAAGCTGTTTATGGCGTCGCTTATTCCGGGCCTGCTGATCATTGTCGTTTTTTGCATCATTCATCTGTTTCTGTCCCGGCGGGTGTTAAAGGACGGGCAGGAAGTCAGGACTGAAGATACTTTGCCAGACATCGGCGCAGTGCGCAGGCCCATTCAGACCGTTGTTCATGCAGCGCCAGCCCTGTTCCTGCCGGTACTGGTACTGGGCGGAATCTATTCAGGAATATTTACGCCAACAGAAGCAGCGGCCGTTGCAGGCGTCTATGCCATGCTCGTTACTCTGATATCGCGCAAAGCAGGCAAAGGCGACATGCGGGGAATATTTGAAAAAGCGGTTCTTGCCACGGCCGCCATTCTTGTGATCATTGCTTTTACCAGCGTGTTTAACCGCGCCATGGTGCTTGAACAAATACCGCAAGGTATCGCGGATTTCACGACGGCCTTCACCAGCAACCCAATGCTATTTCTGCTTGTCGTCAATATCGCGCTTATTCTGGTCGGGATGTTTATGGAGACAAATGCGGCCACTTTGTTGATGGGCCCTTTGTTGGCGCCTGCAGCGATCCGGTTTGGTGTTGATCCTGTGCATTTCGGAGTCATATTAGTTACCAATATTGAAATTGGCCTGCTCACACCGCCATTGGCCGCAAATCTGTACGTGGCCGCAAGAACGAACAATGCCAGACTTTCCGCAATGATGCAATATACCTGGTGGTTTCTGGGCGGGACATTGCTGGCGCTTATGCTGATTACTTTTATTCCTCAACTGACCATGTGGCCCAATTATTTTAAGGCGAGCTGATTATGTCATTCGTAATTCCCGAGTATTCCCGCGCCGCTGTACTAAGAGCCTTCAAGACGCCGCTCAATATTGAAGATGTGCCTGTCCCGACCACCCTTGAGCCAGGTAGCGCTCTTGTAAAAATGGATGCCTGCTCGATCTGTGGGACAGATGTTCATCTGTGGCAGGGATCGCTGTCCCTGAAAGTGGATTTGCCGGTCATTATAGGCCATGAAATGGTGGGCACAGTGGTCGCCTTTGGTGATGGCGCTCGCCACGATTCGGTGGGCAACGTATTGGAGCCCGGTGATCGTGTCGTGTACACGCATACATCTTGTGGAAGTTGCTTCTTCTGTACAACGGCCCGGTCTCCTACTTTGTGTATTAACCGAAAGGCCTATATGTACGAGACCATGGCAAAAGCGCCGTATCTGCTCGGCGGCTTTTCCGAGTATGGGTATGTCATGCCGGAAGCAGGACGTCTTAAAGTGCCTGATAATGTGTCCAGTGAGCTGGCCAGCTTGTCAAGCTGCGCATTGCGATCGGTCATGAACGCCTTCTCGCAGGTGGGGCAGATTGAGCCATATCAGACAGTTGTGATCCAGGGCGCCGGGCCATTGGGATTGCTAGCCGCTGCCAACGCCAAGGTACGTGGCGCCAAGGTGGTGATCGTCATCGGCTCGCCTGCTGCACGTCTAGAGCTGGCCCGGGAGTTCGGCGCCGACGTCTGTATCCCTGTTGAAGGTACCACAGATCAAGAAAGGCTTGATACCGTTCTCATGCATACTCAAGGGCGCGGGGCCGACATTGTGATGGAATTTACGGGTGTGCCGGCGGCTTTCTCGGAAGGGCTGGCGTTATGCCGCAAGGGTGCGCGATATCTTGTTGTTGGTCAGTTGGGGGAAGGCAGCACGCAATTTCAGCCGTCCATGATTGTCAAAAAAAATATCAATGTCATTGGCTCATTCTCGGGCGATGCGCGCAGCTACTCCCTGGCGCTGCAATTTATGGCTCGGCATATGCATAATTTTCCATTTGAACGCATGATTACCGGCCGCTACACCCTGCATACAGTTAATACCGCCATGGAAAGAATGAAGAGCTATCAGGAAATTAAACCTGTTATTACATTCTCTTGAAGGACCGGAATGATTCATCAATTCAATGAAAGTGAAAAGGGCCCCCTTGACGGCGTACGGGTTCTGGATTTGTCAAGACTGGTTGCCGGCAACATGCTCACCTTGTTCCTTGCTGATTTTGGGGCAGACGTCATAAAAATAGAAAAGGACGGAAAAGGGGATGATTTGAGAAGCTGGAAGGAATCGGACGAACCGATTTACTGGAAAATCTATGGACGCAACAAGCGCTCCATGGTTCTGGATCTTAAGTCGGAACCGGGCAGGGAAGCGTTGAAGAAGTTGGCCTCACACGCGGATATTCTGGTTGAAAATTTCGTCCCCGGCGGCTTGGAGAAAATGGGACTTGCGCCACAAGTGTTGCACCAGGCAAATCCGAAATTGGTTATTGTCCGCGTATCAGGATGGGGCCAGACCGGTCCGTTTAGCCACAAGCCCGGTTTTGGAACACTGGTCGAAGCGATGTCGGGGTTTTCATATTTGAACGGTCATGCAGATAAGCCCCCGACTCTGCCGCCATTGGCCTTGGCGGACATGATCGCGGGCGTATACGGGGCTGCGGGCGTGTTGACGGCGCTTAGGGCGGCAGAAAAAGAAGGCATCGGGCAGGTTATTGATTTGTCGCTGTTCGAGCCTATTTTCTCTTTTATTTCATCTGAGGCGCTTAAGTACCAGTTGTCAGGTGTGCCGACCATGCGTTCTGGAAACCAGTCGTCGCATACGGCACCTCGCAATGTGTATGAGTGCAGCGATGGCAAGTTTGTGGCGATGTCCGGCTCAATGCAATCGATGGCTCTGAGAATCCTGGATACTATCGGTCGACCGGAACTGAAGGCGGACAAACGGTTTCATGATAATGACGCGCGGGTTGAACATAGAGATGAGCTGGATTTGATCATTGGTGATTTTATAAAGCAGAAAACTCAGCAGGAGAATCTGGCGCTGTTTGAGGCGGCTGGAGTAACAGTCGGACCTGTGTGCTCGGTCGCCGATCTGATTGACAGCCATTATATCCAAGGTCGTGAAGTGATGATTCAACTAGAAGACGACGACCTGGGATGTATTACGACGCATAATATAGTACCGCGTCTGAGTCGGACACCGGGTGCCTTTTATCGTGCCGCGCCGTCGATAGGTCAGCATACCAAGGAAATAATCAGTCAATTCGGATTGGAGAATATACTATGAACGATAAACAGATTCGGTGGCGATCTTTGCTCTTTGTACCTGCCACAAGCGAACGCTTTGTCCAGAGTGCGGTAAAGCAGCGAGCCGATGCTCTGCAGATCGACCTGGAGGACAGTATCCCCTTCGCCGATAAGGAGCAGGCGCGAGCGAATGTGCATGAAATAGCAGAGAAATTTGCCGATGCCGGCTTTGATGTCGTGGTCAGAATCAATCGCAGCTGGCGGCATGCGGTCCGGGATCTGGAACATTCTGTCAGCAGACACGTTAAAGCAATCTGCCTGCCAAAAGTCCCGGATGCGGGCTATGTGCAATCGATTTCCGAGGTGATAGGCGAGCTCGAACAGGAAAACGGGCTGGAGCAGGGGGCGATTAGACTAATTACGATGATCGAGGACGCCCAGGGCCTGTCAAACATTAACGACATTGCCGC
>NZ_JBQEAU010000055.1:0-15709 GCF_052108595.1 Advenella sp. | reverse complement strand
TGATTGTCGGCGCCGAGGACCTGGCAGCTTCGCTGCAGTCGGCTGTTTGTCCGGACGCGCTGTATGTTCCGAATATGCTGGCCGTCATCGCCTGCCGTAAGGCAGGTATCTTGCCTATCGGCTTTGTCGGCTCAATTGCCGACTTCAATGACGAAGAATTGTTTCGAAGTAAAATCCGGCAGGCGCGGTCCATGGGCTTTGAAGCTTCCTTTTGCATTCATCCGAAGCAGGTTGATATTGTCAACGAAACGTTCATGCCGGACGCCAACGAGATCTCCCATGCACGAGTCATTATGGAAGAATATGAAAAGCATGCCAGTCAGGGCAATGGTGCTTTCACCGTAAACGGGCGTATGGTCGATCTGCCTGTGCTTCTTCAGGCAAAAAACATCATGGATAAGTTACGTATGTATAATGGAGCCGATTGCCTGTAACCGGAAATTTCCTTTGTCATGAATCTACGTCAGCTTGCCTATTTTGTCGCCGTTGCAGAACAGCGATCCATACAAAAGGCATCGGCTGTTTTGCATATATCGCAGCCTTCTGTTAGCACTCAGATTAAGCTGCTGGAAGAGGAGTTGCAGGCTCAGTTACTGGAACGACGACAGAGCGGGACAGTGCTTACACCGGAAGGAGAGCTGTTTCTGAACTATGCAAGAACAGCGCTCGATGCGCTGGATGCTGCGAAAATCAGTCTGCGTGCCAAAACATCATCTGAAGTAGGAAAGGTAGTTGTCGGTATTCCCGGTTCTCTAAGTACTGTGCTGAGTCTGCCTCTGGTGCGACAGGTGCAGCTTGAATGTCCCAACATTCGGCTCAAGCTTGTGTCTGGCCTATCTGGCCATCTGGCCAAGTGGATTGAAGACGGGGACGTTGACTTTGGGCTGGTGCACGGCATTCCACAAGAGAACGGTCTGGACTTTGACTTTCTTATGCGGGAGCATTTGTTTCTTGTGTCTTCGTTCGGAAATACAAGTCTTCAATCAAAATGCACGGCAGACGGTGACATTTCGTTTGCTCATTTGCACAATCTGCCGCTTGTGCTGCCCGGCAAAGAACACGGACTCAGACGCATCGTAGAAGAGCAGGCCCGCCTTGCTGGCGTCAAGCTATATATTCGTACGGAACTGGATGCGCATGAATTGTTGGCCGAGTGGGTAAAAGACACTGCAGACTGTGCGGTGTTGTCACTGGCGGCATTGAAAATGCATGGGGATATCAACGATTTTCTCATAGCTCGTATTGTCGATCCTGTCATTGAGCGTCGGGTATCAATTGCCTATGCAAGCAAGAGGCCGCTTAGCCGAGCCAGCCGCAGGGTCGAGGGGATATTACGTAATTTGCTGTCGGCCGAGATTGATAAAGGCTGGTGGACGTATGCTACGTTGAACAGCTGAGCGCCGATTGAGCTATTTGGCTGCCATTGCCGGCACCAGACTGCTTTGTCTGCAGCGGTGCCGGTTTTATTTTACTCGTTCACGTGGATATTGTTATCCCGAATCAGTGTTGCAAATCGCTCAACTTCGGAATCGATCAACTGCTCAAGCGCTGCGGGGCCACGCTCCTTCTTTGGAGGAATGGGTGCGGCAAACGTCTCCATTTTTGCAATGACCTCGTTGTTGCTAAACGAGGCTTCAAGTGCCGCCGAAAGCGTGTCAATAACTGCTGATGGCGTTCCTTTGGGGGCAACGATGGCATTCCAGACTTTCATGTCGAACGCGGGCACGCCTGCTTCCTTGAACGTGGGTACGTTGGGTAGTTGCTCGACCCGCTTGTCTCCAGAGATGGCGATGGGCAGGATGCGCCCACCTTTGCTCGCCGGAATCATGGTTACCGTCTGGTCAATGACGGCGTCAAGCGTGCCGGCCATAAGATCCGCAATGGACGGTCCTGCACCCCGATAGGAGATTTGTTCAACGTTACCGTTGGTCACGCTATTGAAGTACACAGATGAAATGTGGCCGGTCGAACCCGCTCCGGAGTTGCCAAAATTAAGCTGCTTTTGAGAGCCCTGTGATTTTTCCAATAATTCTTTCATGCTTTTGATGCCGCTTTTCTTGCTGACCGATAGCACCATTGGTACGCTGGCAACCAGGCCGATTGGTTCAAGATCACGGCGGGGATCATAATTGGCTTTGGGATAGAGGGTGCCTGCAATGGCGAAATTGCCCATATTGCCAAATGAAATAGTATAGCCATCTGCCTTGGCGTGCATGAGTTTCTGCAGGCCAATGATACCGCCGCCACCACCGACGTTTTCGACAACGATAGTCTGGTTAAGCGCCTTGCTCATGGCGTCAGCGATAACTCGTGCAAGTGCATCTGTGGAGCCGCCAGGCGCATACGGGACAATCATGGAAATCGGTCTTGACGGATAATCGTTTGCTTGGGCCACTATTGGCAGCAATAATGAGGCTGTGATTGCAGCTAGTATTTTGTTCATGTCTCTTCAAGGCGTTGCGTTTGTATCGCATTGAAAAAACGCGTTGCCTTTCTCCTTTGAATGTATGGGTTTATCTGATATGTTGAATTGCAGGTAAATCGCTGGAGGGTTATGGCTTACCGGCGGTCAGTTCCGTCTGGCTAAGGTTTTCCAATAGTTTTGCCAAGGCGGTATGATCCTGGCCTGGTCCGAGCAAGCCCGCTGCAGATGCCCACATTTCTCTGCATAGCGCCGAGAAAGGGGCTGGCGTTGCTGATTCTGCCGCGATCCCTGTGGCGATGGTCAGATCTTTGATCATCAGATCCAGCCCGAATCCAGAATCGAATTTTCGTGAAAGGACGAATTGTTTGAATTTCTTCTGTGTCGAATTGTTCATTCCGGTAGAAGCGTTCAGAATGTCGATCATGACAGATGGGTCAAGGCCAAACCGTTGCCCGATGAGCAGGGCTTCAATTCCGATAAGGAATCCTCCCGCAGAAACCAGATTATTCAGGGCCTTCATTGCATGGGCAGAGCCAACATCACCGGTATGCGAGATCGTCTTGCCCATCACGGACAGTATTGGGCGCGCCCTCTGAATGATCTCATCGGCACCGCCTACCATAATGGCCAGCTCGCCGGTTCGTGCGCGTGCCACGCCTCCCGATACGGGAGCATCAATAAGCGATCCCCCGGCTTGCTGCGTCAATTTGGCCAATCGCAGTGTTTGGGTGGGTATGCCGGAACTCATTTCAATAACGACGGTATTCGGATTGAGTGCGGCAAGAACGCCATCGGTACCAGTCAGAACCGTCTCAACGATAGTGCTGGTGGGAAGCATGGTGATAATAAAATTGCATTCCCGAGCCATCTCCTGGCCAGTGGCCGCAACCGTGACGCCGCTCAGCCGGGCTAACGGCTCTGTCAGGTGCACATTGGCATCCATGACAAGCAATGGGTAGCCCGCCTGCTGAAGTCGGGACGCCATGGGATTGCCCATGCTGCCGATTCCGATAAATCCAATTTTCTGATCTGCCAGGTTCACTTTTTGTCCCCTTCCTGATCAAATTGGCCCGCCTCCTGCAGAACCTGGTTGGCTACCTTGAAGGCATCCAGACCCGCAGGAATACCGCAATAGACAGTGGCCTGTAGCAGGATCTCCTTTATTTCATCAACGGTCACACCGTTATTGAGTGCGCCCTTTATGTGAAGTTTGATTTCAGCTGGGCGATTGAGTGCTGTAAGCATCGCCAGATTCAGCATGCTTCTCGTCTTGCGTTCCAGGCCCGGACGGTTCCACGCATAGCCCCAGCACCATTCGGTTGTGATGTGCTGGAAGGCCAGCATGAATTCGTTTGCATTGGCCAGTGAATTGTCTACATATTCTGCGCCGAGCACCGCTCTGCGGGTGGCCAGACCTTCCTTGAACAGCGTATCCAGCGGATTACTTGCGTTTTGGGTCATTTGATTTCCTCCTGATGGTCAGTTCCAGGTCCTGATTGAAATTCAGGCCAGATAAAAATATAGTATGATTGTCATACAATAATACTATATGGCAGTTGCTGTTTTTTGTAAATATAATTTTTTCCGGCATCAGCATTGCGGCTATTGATGGTGGACGCATGTTACGTGCGAGCGTTTGTGATAGGATTTGCTAACTTTTTGAGGCTTGAGTCAGGCTATGGCTACACCAATGGATTTGCATATACACCGGGAAAATACAACGTTGCGGCAACACGTCACAGAGCGTTTGCGTGAGGCCGTGATTTCCGGCACGTTTACGGCAGGCCAAAAGCTGGTGGAAAAGGACCTGTGTGCGATGCTCGGAATCAGTCGGACGGTATTGCGTGAATCCCTGCAGCAATTAAATGCTGAAGGACTGATTACAAATATTCCTCATAGAGGACCGGTGGTCGCGACCATTTCGCGTGAGGAAGTGAAAGATATATACCAGGTGCGCCAGGCACTGGAGGCACTGGCAGGCGAGGGTTTCGCCATCCATGCATCAGAGGCACAAATACAGGCCTTGCAGGACTGTCTGGAACGCTTGAAGGCGATAGGCGAAGGCCGCTCTACAGATTCCATACTTGATATCAAAAATCTGTTTTATCGAATTTTGCTGGAGGGCTGCGGGAACGATGTAGTGAAAAACCTGTTAACCCAGTTGAACAATAGAATAATGATTTTGCGCCGCATCTCCTTGTCTGGCACAGAGCGCCTGCCCCATACCATCAAAGAGATTTCTGACATTGTGGATGCGGTGTCCATGAGAAACGCCAAACTGGCCAAGAAGCTGTGTGCCCGGCACGTAGCCAACGCAGCAGAGGCGGCGATGAAATATTTGGATCTATAATTGGTACTGACTCAGCCTTGAGCTTACATACGGCAAATGTATTACAAAAACGCGTTTGCAAAGCGAATATTCTGTGACCGGTAAACACGGCATACTGGTCGCCAGTGTTCAAATCAATCAGAGTAGTCCTGGCACGCCAATGATGCGTGCCAGGACGCGATTGATCAGTCAGTCTTGAGGTCCTGAAGTATTTTCTGCGCGACGTCTATCCGTACGGTCCCCTGAGAGATCAAAGCATTGGCTACCTGATCAATTTGCTTTCCGACTGCCCCGGCCATCATGGCAACATTTTGAGCATGCAAGGCCATATGTCCCTTTTGGATGCCCGTCGTTGCCAACGCTTTTAATGCAGCAAAATTTTGTGCCAGTCCGGTTGCAGCAATAATTCGAGCCAGCTGACTTGCGCTGTTTACGCCAAGTATTTGCAGATTGGCTTTCGCTGTTGGATGAAGTTTGGTTGCTCCACCGACCAAGCCTACGGCCATTGGAATTTCGAGGCTGCCGACCAGATCTCCGTTTTTGTTTACTTCCCAGTGTGTCAGGCTGCCGTAGTGCCCGTCACGTGCTGCATAAGCGTGAGCGCCTGCTTCCACAGCACGCGTGTCGTTGCCGGTGGCCAGGACGACTGCCGATACGCCATTCATGATGCCCTTGTTATGCGTTGCTGCACGATAAGGATCAGATTGGGCAAAATGGTAGGCACTCATAATGCCGTCGCGGATTGCTTCTCCGCCAATCGCATCACAAGTCCATGTCGCACGTGCTCGGGCCAGACGCCTGTCAGCAAGATTTGAAAGAATTCTCAGATAGACCTTGCCGCCGGTCCACTGCTCAATCAGCGGAGCCAGTTTTTCTGCCATGGTATTGACGGCATTGGCTCCCATGGCATCACGAGTGTCGACGATCAGATGTGTAATGACCATGGGCCCGATATTGGAGTCAATGATCCGCACTTCGATATCCTGCAGCCCCCCGCCCAATGACAGCAAAATGGGATCGCAATCGTCACACAGTTTTTTTATCTGTGCTTTCTGCTCCAGTATGGAGATTCTGCAAAATTGCGGATTTGTGATGTTAACCAACTGAATTTGGGCAATCATCTGAGAGCCCGACATGGACGTGGTGAATCCGCCATTGTCATAACACTGCCTTGCGGCATTACAAACCGCGGCAACCACCGAGGATTCTTCTGTGGCCATCGGCACCAGGACATCGTTGCCATCTACTTTCATATTCGTGGCAATGCCCACCGGAATGTTCATGGTGGTAATGACATTCTCGATGAGATGATCGGCGGTGTCAGCGGGCAAATTGCCCGTGTTGAGCATGGATTCGATCGTTTCCGGATCCAGATTGCATCGTTTTTTGAGAATATCCAGGCGACCCTGTATTCCCAGTTTGTGAAAGCCAGCAATTCGAGAGCTCAGTTCAGGCATGGTGTTTCGTTCCGTTTGAAAAATTAAAAATCAATGTCTGTCCATCAAGGACGGAAGCCAGGTAACAAGATCCGGGAAGGCTACGCAAAATGCCAGCGCGCATATTTGTAATATCATGAACGGCAGAACGCCCTTGTATACCGTCCCCATACCCAGATGCGCGGGTAACGGCCCCTTAATATAAAACAGGGTGTATCCGAAAGGGGGGCTGATATAACCTGTCTGTATCGTGATGGCGTACAACACGCCAAACCAAATTTCATCAAATCCGAGTAATTTGACGATAGGCAAAAAGACCGGCACCGTAAGCAGGATGATTCCGATTTCGTCCAGGACTGTCCCCAGAAAAATAAGAATCAACATCATCGCAGCCAATATGACGTAGGGATGAACCTGCATGTCGCGGATCAGATTCAGCAGTGTATCGGCGCCGCCCAGGCCCGTAAAAACAGAGACATAGGCTTTTGCGCCAATGGTAATCCACAGGATCATTGTGGTGGCTTTCGCTGTTTCGAACGTTGCGTGACGAACGCCGGAATAGTCCAGCTTGCGTTTCAGCATCCCGATGATGAATGCGCCGGCAACGCCGACCGCTGCAGCTTCGGTCGGGGTGGCGATGCCGAAAAATATTGAGCCCAGTATCAATATCACAAGGATAATGGGAAAAATAACGCCTTTTACACTTCGCAGCTTGGTCAAGAAGGGGACGCGTTCGCGCCGGGACTGGGGAATGCGTTCAGGATGCGCATAGGCAACGTAAAGAATGTACAGGATATAGAAAGTAGCGAGAATTATTCCCGGCACAATGCCGGCAATGAGCATCTTGCCGATCGATACCTGGGCGGTGACGGCATATACAATGGTCAGAATGGATGGTGGAATCAGAATGCCAAGTGTGCCGGACGCGCATATCGTGCCAGTAACCAGTTTTGGGTCATATCCCCGCTTGAGCATCTCTGGCATGGCCAGCAGCCCCATTGCTGTGACTGCTGCGCCGACAACACCAGTCATCGCGGCCATTAACACGCAGATAAGGACTGTGCCAATGGCGAGCCCGCCCCGTAAGCGGCCGAACCAGATCTCCATGACACCGTACAGTTCTTCAATAACGCCGGTGCGCTGTAAAATTGCTGCCATGAAGATATACAGAGGGATGCCCAATAGCGCTTCGGAGCGCATGGTGTCGAAAATCTGCAGTACCATGATCACCACTGCATTCGGATCCCAGAGGGTCACCGTAATGAGAAGTGACAAGCCGCCAAGCACGAAGGCAATCGGCAAGCCGGTGAGCATGAACAGCGTTAACCCGGCAAACATGATGACCAGAATAATGTTTGCATTCATGGCTGTTGATCCTGTTCTCTGTACAGAACGGTCAGCATTTCTGCAAAACTTTGAAGTCCCAGTAATAAAACCGATATGGGTATGGCAAACTTGACTGGCCAGACTGGCGGATTCCAGGCGGAAAACGATGTTTCCTTATACTCCCATGCCTGCATCGCGGGCGAGAATGAATAGGAAAACATGATGATGCTGAACACAATAATGATCAAGAAACTGAATAAATCGAGGAGCCGCCGATTCTGTGGCGACAATTTGTTCTTCAGCAAATCAAGATTGACATGGCCACGCATGTGCAGCAAATAGGCCCCGCCAAGCAGAAAGTAGGGGCCAAACAGCAGTGTTGCCAGCTCCATGCCCCATGTTGTAGGGGCATGGAACACATATCTGCTGACCACTTCGTACAACATAGAAAAGACGATCAGGAAAATAAGCGATGATGCAACATTGAAAAAGAATTTATTAATACGGGTAATACCCAAAATATAGGCGGACACGATAGCAGGCATGGAATAGATCCAAAAAAACAATGTTGCAGATAGCGTCTATGTCAGTTGAATGTTCAAGACAGCAGCCCAAGATCTTTCATAAATGCAATTTGGCTGTCCATCATTTTTTTGGCCAGGGGGTTGCCTTTGGTCGCAGACTCCCACGCTTTTACCGCCTGTACTCGGCCTTGCGCCAGTTCGTCCGCACTCAGCGATGCGACTTCTACGCCTTTGCTTTGGAACGCTTTCAATGCCAGGGTGTCAGCCACAAGAATATGCTGACGCAAGGCGCCGGAAATTTCCCGGGCAGCGGTTGCCAGGGCCGCTTTATTTGATGCGGACAGTTTCTCGTATGCGCCGCGATTGGCCACATAACTTGTCGCTGTTGTAGGCTGATGCGGGCCAGGCATGATAATGTACTTGGCTACTTCGGCCAGGCCGGCTTCCAGGTTGGCTGTCAGATCGCCTCGGTCGGCTAAATCGATCACGCCCTTATCCAAAGCGGAATAGACTTCGTTCGTTGCCAGTGTCGTGACGGACACGCCAAGGGCTCCCATGACAGTGGAGGCCAGTCCGACGAATCGTCCCTTTTTATTTTTCAGATCTGCGAGCGATTTGATCGGGACGCGTGAATGTATGGGTTCTGGCCCGTATACGGTGGGGGCGATATAATATAAACCCGCAGGCATATAGGCTTCGCGGGCCAGGGCCAGCCCGTCTTTTTCGTAGAACCAGGCTTCGTACTGGTCTGGTTCGGGAAAGCCGAAAGGGACCGTACTGGTAAAGGCCAGGCCAGGAATTTTTCCAGCCTCATAGCCGTCGAATGTTTTCATCATTTGGAAGGCGCCACCGCGCACGGCATCAAATGCCTGGTTGGCAGGAACAAGCTGACCCGCCGAGTAAAGTTGAATCTGGAATTTGTTGTCAGTCAATTCTGCAACACGTTTGACGAATATTTCTTCAAACTTTTGCGGTGTGGTACCACCGTCCCATAACGATTGCATCTTCCACTTCACTATTTCCTGGGCCCGCGCTACGGCAGGCATGCCCAGGACGCCGATGCCCGCAACGGTCCCCGAGGCCAGTTTTTTAAGTAGATCGCGGCGTAGGATTTTCATTCATGTCTCCTTGATTTTTTAGAATATATAGGTACAGTAGTGGGTACGGTTAAAAAATATATATTAATTCGCTTGTACGCTATGATGCTAAGTTATTTGAAATTAAGCAAGGTACAGTTTCTTCGAAAGTAGTGGATACTGTACCTGAATGTGTAGGGGCACACTTGTTGTGCGCAGCACCATACATCGGGACAATCATGAGTAAAGTCAACAGTATTGTCGAGCACATGCTTCTTGCCATACAGAATGGGAATCTGAAAAGCGGACAGAAGTTGATGTCTATCAGAGTTGCTCGTGAATACTTCAATGTGTCGAAAAATACCATGATCGATGTCTATGACAGACTCGTTTCATTGGGGCATATCACGGCCAGGCCAGGATCCGGTTACTATGTCAGTACGTTAAGCAAAAAGCAAAATAAAAGCAGCTCCACGCATATAGCGGAAGCGGTTGATGCAATATCGCTGCTGCGCGAACAGTTGAACCAGACCTATCGTGTTCGTGTCGGAGATGGCAGGCCTCCGTCGTCATGGATGAGCCAGTTCGATTTTGATATGCGGCTCAAAATACCGAATGATAATAAATATGGTTACGGCAATCCCATGGGTTTCGAGCCACTGCGTGAGGCGATCGCGCAAAATCTTATTGAGAGATCTATTCGGGCGTCGGCAGACCAGGTGCTGCTCACTTACGGCGCTAACCACGCGATGGACTTGATTATCAAACAGTTTCTCTCTCCGGGGGATACTGTTTTTGTCGATAGTCCCGGGTATTATCCTTTATTTGCCAAGCTCAAACTGTACAAAATTAAAATGATTGGCGTCAGGCGCGGTGACACGGGCCCCGATACAGAAGATCTGGAAGACAAGGCCAGGCTGCACCGTGCAAAGCTGTTTTTCACGCAAACATTGGGCCACAACCCTACAGGCGGCTGTGCAAGTTTGGCCGCACAATATCAGGTACTCAAGCTGGCCGAAAAATACGATTTCAGGGTTGTCGAGAATGATGCGTTTGCAGACTTGTTGCCACCTGGTATGCCGCGTATGGCGGGCCTGGACCAGTTGGATCGGATCTTGTATATAGGTACCTATTCCAAGACGCTGTCGGCCAGTTTTCGGGTGGGTTACATCGCAGGCAAACATGCGCTAATTGATTCTCTTTGTAATATTAAGATGCTTACCGTTGTCACATCATCCGATTATCTGGAGCGATGGCTTTACAGTCTGATTGCCAACGGACAATATCTGAAGCACTTGCGACGGCTCAGGCCAATGGTCGAACAGGCGGGAGCCCAGGCGTTGAACAATTTTTCGGAATTGGGATTTCATGTTCCTTATCAGTCTGAGGGCACATATTACATGTGGCTCGAGTTGCCGGCTCGTCTGGACGATATCCAGGTGGCTCGCAAGGCGGCAGAAGAAGGTATTTTCCTGGCCCCGGGTACCGTTTTTTATCCGGAGAAAAAGCTCAGTCAAAAACCGGCCTTAAGAATCAATGTCGCCTATGCCAATGACCAGGACTTTCTGGCATTTCTGAGAAAACTGCGCTGAAAGCGCATTTCGCCCACTTGATTCGCCCACTTGATCCTGCAGGTAAGGTCCGTCGATCGCGTTATGCAATAGGGCCAGAGAAGCAAACTGATTTGGGATGATGATTATTGAAATAACCTGACTTGAGCGATGCACGCGACGACGAGATGGAAATGGCCTTTACTGGGCAATTGGCTGGTGAGCGTGACACGCGTGGTTACGTTATTTTCCATGGGATCGATCATGTCGTTCGATGCAGAATGTGGCATACTGGTTACGCTCCCTTCCACTTGCTATCCCAGATAGCGTCATATTTTTCGTATTCCGTTTCAACTGATCATTATTCAAGTCCTGTTTTAAGGAGATACTAATGAAGTCAAGTTCGAAAAAATCGGTTTCACGCCCCGCACAAGGGGCCAAAGACGAAGTTGGCAATGCCGGAGAATTACAACAACAGGCCGGCGGCACGCATCCGGTCATGACAACCCAGCAGGGTCTGACCATCAGTGACAATCAGAATTCTTTGCGGGCAGGACCACGCGGCCCGACTTTGCTCGAAGATTTTATGCTTCGGGAAAAGATCACGCATTTTGACCACGAACGTATTCCTGAGCGTATCGTTCATGCACGCGGCACCGGCGTACACGGCTTCTTTGAATTGACCCAATCTCTGTCCAAATATACGACGGCGAGAATTTTGACGGAAAAGAGCGTGCAGACGCCCGTATTCTGTCGAATCTCCACTGTGGCCGGGGGGAGCGGCTCGGTAGATACGCCTCGGGATGTGCGCGGTTTTGCGGTCAAGTTCTACACACAGGAAGGCAACTGGGACCTGGTTGGCAATAACATCCCTGTGTTTTTCATACAGGAGGCCATGAAATTTCCGGATCTGGTTCACGCGGTGAAAATGGAACCGGATCGTGGCTTTCCACAGGCGGCCAGCGCGCATGATACGTTCTGGGATTTTATCTCGCTCATGCCCGAGTCCATGCATATGATCATGTGGGCCATGAGCGATCGTGCGATTCCGCGTTCTCTTCGTATGATCGAAGGCTTTGGCATTCACAGCTTCCGGCTGGTGAACAAGGACGGTCAAAGCACCTTCGTCAAGTTCCACTGGCGTCCTAAACTCGGGTTGCAGTCCACGGTGTGGGACGAAGCCGTCAAGCTGGCTGGCGCAGATCCCGATTTTCATCGCCGCGATTTTTTCGAAGCCATTCAGAATGGCAGCTTTCCAGAGTGGGAGCTGGGAGTGCAGCTGTTTACCGAGCAAGAGGCCGATACCTTCCCGTTTGATCACCTGGATTCGACCAAACTGATTCCAGAAGAACTGGTGCCGCTGAAAATCATTGGCCGGATGGTGTTGAATCGCTGGCCGGATAACTTTTTCGCCGAAACCGAGCAGGTGGCATTCTGTCCGGCCAATATCGTACCCGGAATCGATTTTTCCGAAGATCCGTTGCTGCAGGGCAGGCTGTTCTCCTATCTGGATACACAGTTGTCGCGGCTTGGAGGACCCAATTTTGCCCAGATTCCGGTCAATGCCCCTAAGTGCCCGTTCCAAAATACGCAGCGCGACGGGCATATGCAGATGCAGGCGCAAAAGGGAAGAACCGCATACGATCCGCAAAGCCTGGATCCGAATGCCACGCGTGCCAGTTTGAAAACGGGCTTTCACAGCGCTGCAGTGCCGACAGAAGGCGCCAAATCCCGTATTCGTGCGGAAAGCTTTGCCGATCATTACAGTCAGGCGCGGATGTTCTATCGTAGTCAGTCCGACGTGGAGCAGGCGCATCTGGCTTCGGCACTGGTTTTCGAACTATCCAAGGTCGAGACCGAGCATGTGCGCCTGGCAGTCGTGAGCCAGTTGCGCACGATAGACCAGAGCCTGGCCAAACGCGTTGCAGATGGGCTGGGACTTAAATCGTTGCCGGTGGCGGTCAAGCCGGTGGTGCCTGTTCAGGACCTGGATTTGTCTCCTGCCTTGCGTCTTATTGATCGAATGAAAGATACGCTGGAAGGGCGAACCATCG
Source organism: Advenella sp. (assembly GCF_052108595.1). Taxonomy (NCBI): domain Bacteria; kingdom Pseudomonadati; phylum Pseudomonadota; class Betaproteobacteria; order Burkholderiales; family Alcaligenaceae; genus Advenella; species Advenella sp. The sequence goes on along the minus strand of NZ_JBQEAU010000055.1, from coordinate 2,989 downwards.
GGATATTGATTGCCGACGGCTCCAACAACGAGAGTATCAACGCGATGAAGAGCGCGCTGGACAAGGCCGGCGCGGCAGTGAAACTGGTTGCGCAAAAACGCGGTGTGACGCTCAAGGATGGCACCTATGTGACAGCCGACGGGCAACTGGCGGGTACACCATCGATCGTGTTCGATGGGGTGGTCAGTATTCTGCCTATGGCCGAAGCGGAAAAGCTGGTGCATGAGGCGGCCGCCGTAGACTGGTTCCGCGATGCCTTTGGGCATTTGAAAGCCATTGCTGCGTGCAAGGGAACGCACAAGATTCTGGAAGCGGCCGGTATCAAGCCCGATGCGGGGGTGGTCGCGCCGGAGGACATCAAGGCGTTTATCAAACTGGCAAAAACACGCCAGTGGAAGCGGGAACCAACGTTGCGGACATTGGCCTGACAGCTTGATCCGGTCATAAGGACAACAAGGCCACGGGCTGTATGCCCAGTGGCCTTGTTGTTTGTCAGATTGTGTGCAGAGCTGTTGTCAGGCCAGGGAGTCCCGGTCCGTGGCCAGCGTCGGATCCTGGCCTCCTGCCTGTGTGATTGACGTGACGGCAGCTGGTGGCTCCAGCGTTTCTTGCAGGACCCAGCCCCGGTCTGTATGGCGCAGCAGGAAATACACGTTCTGATTTCTCGCCACCGAGCGCTCGTCAAGGCGTTGCACCCGTTCCGGGCGGTCCAAATGTACGGCATACATAATGCGAATAAAGGTGTCGGCATGTCTGGGAACCTGCCTGGCGGATTCCCATTCTTGCAATTGTGATTCAGTGAGTGCCAGCCGCTTGCAAAGCACAGCGGAAGTGATTTGCAGTTCCCTGCACAGATAGCGAAATTCGGCGCCGGAAAGCGGCACGCTTTTTACGCAGAGTGCGCTGCAAATGGTTCTTTTGAGTCCCTGGGGATTATGGACGACGATGCTCCTGCCATTTCTGGTTTCCTTTATCCGATAACCATTGCTTAGCCAGACGTTCTGCAGGCCACCTTCAACAAATGGATGCATCATCAATCCCAATCAGTCGCTTTTTCAGAAGAAGTCTTTTGAAAAGTATACAGGAGGTGAACCCTGATATGACAATTTGAAGACAGATTATGGTCATGCCGCCGCATTCTATTAATACTATTTATTTATCAATTGATCAAAATAATTAATTTAATTTTTCAATTGAAATTCAATAGAATGAATTCAAGGACATTTTACTAGTCATCAGGGAGGATAGATGCAAAGTCTGCTCATTGGCTGCGGCGCCGGGTTTTCCGGGGACCGCATTGATGCTGCCCAGGCAGTTGTCAAGACATTGATTGCGCGCCGGCAGCCCGCTGTGCTTATCTTCGAGATGCTGGCCGAGCGCACGCTGGCACTGGGGCAGTTAGCCAAAAACCAGAATCCGGAGCACGGCTACGAGCCGTTGTTGCAGGACGTGCTGGCGCCCATTCTGAATGATTGCGTCGCCCACCATATTCCCATTGTCAGCAATTTCGGGGCAGCCAATCCCGTTGCAGCGGCCAAGGCCATTGATGCATTGGCTATCGAACAGAATCTGGCCGGCTTGAAAATTGCCGTTGTCGAAGGCGACGATATCCTTGCGAAGGTGGATATCTCCAGTCTGCAAATTTGGGAAGGGGATCGTGAACTGGCAGCCGGCGCCGGCGATCCGATAGCGGCCAATGTCTATCTGGGCGCCAGAGGCATTGCAGACGCGCTGGCCGATGGCGCGCAGATTGTGATTACCGGCAGAGTGGCCGATCCTGCGCTCACTCTGGGGCCTGCCATGGCGCATTTCAATTGGGGCTGGGACGATTGGGACCGGCTGGCTGCAGCAACACTGGCCGGGCACCTGCTCGAATGTGGCTCGCAGGTCACGGGTGGTTATTTTGCCGATCCGGGCTACAAGGACGTGCCGGATCTGGCCAATGTCGGCTTTCCCATTGCGCAGGTATTTGAAGACGGCCGGATTATTATAGGCAAGGCTGATCATACGGGCGGCACGGTCAATCTGATGACAGTGAAAGAGCAGATGCTGTATGAAATCCATGACCCTGCGTGCTATATGACGCCAGACGTCATTCTTGATATTTCCCAGGTGCAGATTCATCAGATTGCACCCGATCAGGTGGTGGTCACCGGCGCCCGCGGTGCACCCCGGCCGGACACGCTCAAGGCGACTGTCTCGTTCATGGGTGACTGGTTCGGCGAAGGAGAGATTTCCTATGCAGGCCCCAATGCAGGGGAACGCGCAAAACTGGCGGCTGACATACTGGGCGAGCGAGCAAAGCGGCTGAAGGAGCCGTGCCGCTTTCGCCGTGACCTGCTTGGGCTGGTTAGCGTACTGGATTCGGATACAGCAGCGCTGCGTGACAGTTTGCCGCTTGATCAGATTACCGACGTGCGCTTGCGGCTGGCCGTCAATGCGCCGGACAAAGCGACAGTAGAACGAATGATGCATGAGGTCAATGCGCTGTACTGTTGCGGGCCGGCCGGCGGCGGGGGTGTACGAACCAGTGTTAAAAGCAGTGTGCGCACGGTGTCGTACCTGATCCCCCGCGACCTGGTGCAGGAAAGCTGGCGTTATGTTGCAGGAGAATCACGATGAGCAAGTGGATAAAGCTGCATGAGATTGCACATGCAAGGGCGGGAGACAAGGGCAACCGTCTGAACATCAGTCTGATTCCGTATGACCCGGTGGACTGGCCGCTATTGCTGGAGCAGGTAAGTGCGGACAAAGTCAAGGCATGGTTTGCCCATCGCGGCGCAACGCAAGTTGTGCGCTACGAATTACCCAACCTGAAGGCATTGAATTTCGTTATTGATAATGTGCTCGAAGGGGGAGTGAACACCAGCCTGAATCTGGATAAACATGGTAAATCAAATTCGTTCCGACTGCTTGATATGTCGATACAGATCGGAACTTAAAAAAGGAGACAGTCAATGACAATGAATAATTTCAAATCCAAAATCAT